>CAZOEM010000207.1:0-5574 GCA_964578735.1 uncultured Halobacteria archaeon
AAATCTGTGTCTATGATAATTATCAAAATTGGTAAATTATTTACAGGGAGTTCCCCAAAGAGCCAATAATTATTTGTGAGTTCCTTGATTTGAGTTATTCGGAGCAAGAATATAGTTTCACCGTTGACGCTCCGGCAGGATCAATAACATTTTTAAGCTTAATTCTATATCTATGTATATGTAAAATGACCGTAGAAGTAGAAGTAACATTAAACCTGAAACGTGGCGTTACAGACCCCGAAGGCGAGAACACGAAGAAAGCGTTGATCCTGCTTGGCTTTAACAACGTGCATAGCGTAGAATCAATGAAAGCATTCAGGATAGCAATAGATGCAGACGAAGAAGAAAGAGATGCAGTGAAGTACGAAGTAGAAGAGATGTGTAAAAAACTTCTTGCCAATCCGGTAATACATGACTATAAAATAAGTGTGGTGAAATGAGGGAGATAGACCCGTGGGGTGTTGCGGATATAAAGGATTATACGAGGCTATTTGACGAGTTTGGTATCTCGCCATTCAAGGATATACTGGGTGGGATAGAGGGCGCGTATCGTTACATGCGAAGAGACATAATAGTCGGGCATCGCGGTTATGAAGAAGTGCTAAAAGCGATGAATGAGCGAACTAAATTCGCGGTGATGAGCGGTTTCATGCCTTCCGGGAGAGTACATCTCGGCGGTAAGATGGTAATGGATGAGATTATATGGCATCAGCGTAGGGGTGGTGACGCCTTTGCGTGCATTGCGGATATGGAATCGCATTCGGTCAGAGGCGTCCCGTGGAGCAAATGCAGAGAGATCGGGCTAAACGAATACATCTTGAGCCTTGTAGCGCTGGGTTTCGATCCCGATAAGGGGCACATATACTTCCAATCGGGCGATAAGAGACTGCGTGATCTCGCTTTTGAACTCGGGAAGGAGGTTAACTTCAGCGAACTAAGTGCGATATACGGATTCTCGGGCGATGTGAATATATCACACATGATAAGCGTATTGGTGCAGAACGCGGACATATTGCAGCCGCAGCTTCTTGAATTTGGTGGACCCAAACCCGTTCTCATCCCGGTTGGCATTGATCAGGACCCGCATATACGACTGACCCGCGACATAGCATCGCGAATGAGGATGTTCCGGGTAGAGAAGCGGTATGATAAGGACCGGAAACCGTATATAAGCGTAAGGGAGAAGCACGCGGATAAAGGTGCGTTGGATGCGGTTGCGAGCCGAATAGAGAGTCAAAAGAAGGTGTATGAGATGCACATAGATGTCTTTGGCATCGGAGCAACAGAGATAGATATGAATATGCAGCGGATAGAGGAAATAGTACGGGCAGTGGAGCTGGAATACGATGGATATGGATTCTTTTTACCCGCTGCTACATATCACCGATTTATGCAGGGGCTAACCGGCGGTAAAATGTCTTCCAGCGTTCCGGAGAGCTATATTGCGCTTACTGAACCACCGGAAGAAGCCGCGCGGAAAGTGAAACGGGCGAAGACTGGCGGTCGAGTAACAGTAGAAGAGCAGAAGAAACTTGGTGGGTTACCTGCACAATGCACGGTCTATGAACTTATGATGTTTCATCTGATAGACGAGGACGCGCATATAAAAGAGATTTTTGAAGAGTGCAAAAACGGGAAACGGATGTGCAATACCTGCAAGTCGGAAGCTGCGGAACTCATGTTCAACTTTATTAAACGGCATCAGGAAGAGCGAGAACGTGCAAAGGATATTTTGAAGGGGCATGAGGTCTATAAGCAATGGTTCTGAATATAGGACGCAGTGTCGACCAACGGCATTTTTTCCACATTTAAATGCGGTCTCAACCCTCCACACGTTTCCATTTTGATAATTATCACAGACACCAATTTCACAGAAAATGATATCCCTAGCCAAACCACTTTTTGATTGTATATAAAGTATAACTTCTATCTATTTAGTTTAAGACGCAGATTTACGCAGAAAACTATTTCCTCTATTAATCCCCTCCGTCTATTAAACCTTATATTTAAAATCCTGATTATCTGCGTTCATCTGCGTCCGATTATCAAAAATTATTCTTTCTTGACACCTTTTTGTGTGCTTGAACGGTTGTTCTCTTTTTCTCCATTGTTTTTTTGTATTTACGTGTTTTACAATTGCTGCATGTTAAAATAAAAAAATCTCACTTATTGATTTAAATAATATATATGCATCAGGGCTTAATAAAATTAGCACATATAATCTCTCCCTCTCCTTCCATCGCTAAATTTTCAATGCATGCCGGTACCAACACCGTATCCGTCTGGGCTAATGAAACTTCTGCACTGCTCGATTTTAGCGTGACCTGACCTTGCAAACAGGTAAGCAAGCAAGCTCCGGTAACAACCTTTCCTCTGCCATGAACAGAAAAAAGCTGCAACTCCAATTGCTCGCCCTTCAAAACCTGACTGACCCTGTATCCTTCCTTTGTACGCAGAATATCAGATGCCTTCTTTAGTCTCTTTCCATCTTCATCAAACCTTAATACCTTAAGCGCATCATCCAAATGGAGTTCCCTTCCCCTACCATAGTCATACACTCTGAACGTCCTTTCAGATGCAGTACTTGCTTCATATACCTTTGTACCAGCACCTAATGCGTGAATGACGCCAGCAGGGATGTGATAAGTATCACCAACATGAGCATCAAATGTACTCAAATGCGAAAGAAACCGTTCTCTTTTGACAGCATCCTTAAAGCTCTCGGGCGTCATAAAATTTTTGAATCCCAGATATATCTTCGCTTCCTTTGACGCTTTGAGTACATGCCATACCTCCTCCTTGCCGAAAGCATCACCAAGCTGCCTCGCATATGCATCGTTCGGATGCGTCTGCACCGACAGATTCTCATCCGCCTTTATTATCTTTACAATAAGCGGGAATTGTGCCACATTTACGCCCACAACTTCTTTGGAGAACATAAAAGTCAGTTCATCGAGTGTGAATTCTTGCATCTCACCTCCGAGTTCCAAGACACAATAATTACGCGGTGATGCGCACCAGAGTTCATAGCCCCAGGGCTTATTCTCAACGAAAGGCTTAATTCGTATTGGTCCTTCAATAGCTTTTTTCAAATCGTCCGCATAGGAAATCTTCGCTTCTACAAGGCGCTCAAACCGTAGCATTGTTTCCTGCATCTCGTCTTCAGAAACGTCATTCATCATATCCGCGATTTCACGAAGCGAATACTCGTTTCCGGGAAGACGCGAGTACCACCATTTCTCCTTTGCGCCTTTCTCCGCCCCAAACCGCATAGTAAGCCGTATTCGGCCCTTGCTCGGATGGAACACGTCAGCCAGGAAGCAATCTTCGACTTCTATCGATGCATGATCAACCACGTTGTAAACAACGCATCTCTCCCCTTGTATCTTGTTCAATTTAGAATTTATCACACATGCATGCTCGAGCTGCGCGTGCTTCGCAGTCGAATTTAATAAAACACTGCTCTTTACTAATCCGTTCTCAAATGCCACAGCCTCATGTACCGAATCCCGGATGTCACAGCCGTTTCTTACGGACGAAACGTGAACACCTAAAAAATCGCGCATCCTCTGCCCTACATAGTCGTGATCCAGAATCCGCATCATATTCCCATAATAACTCTCGTTCGTCCCGTAATCCAGCCACACTGTTTTAACACTTAACGGGAAGCAGTTTATCAGTGCAAGTGGCTCTACACGATCTACGGCTTCCAGTATTATCTCCGCACGCTCTCGTAGCCAATAATCAGCTTCAGCTCCAGCTTCCGTTTCCGTTTCCGGCTCTGACGAAATCCATAATTGCCATAACTCATCCGAGTTGAATTTCCCTTCTCTTATCTTTAGATTATCGTTAAACGCCTCGAGCATGCGTTCCGCTATGACACCACTCATTGCAAACATGCCCATGTTCACCATCACCTCACTCCCCACGCATTTTTGCAACTTCCTTTTCGCTACTTCGTAGTTACGAGTATCATCGAAATCGAGAAGCTCAGAACCTGCCTCGTCCGTACATTGGACTATTTGAATGCCATAATTACGTGCAACTTCATCCGTGAGTGTAGTCTTTAAGCCAAAGAGCATGACATGCGTGCTTTGTGCACATTCCCTTATCTCTTCTGCACTGTCCACAAATAACAAGAACTGGTCGCCCCATGTGACCAGGATGCGAGAAGGAATGGCAAAGTCCTGAAACTGCTTTATCACGCCTTCCAGCAGCGTGTGGTTCGCTACTTTTATGAGCGCTTTGTTCTTACAAGTCCTTGTAAGGAGGTTCCGAGTGCCCTTGCCTGCGGTATGCACAATAAGAGCACTTTTTCCGCCTTTCACTTCTTCTACTAAGTCCTTTCCTATCTTTTTCCTTATCGCCGCACTCGCATTTTCTATTGCGAATAGCGTACCAAGTCCGTTGCCAGCAGCACCATTCCAGGCACTTTCAGAAACAGGTACCAAAGTCGAGGTGCGCAACACATCTTTAGCAGGTGGTGAGAGCTCCAATTTCCTCACTTCCCTGTCTTCTCCAACCACAACCACTACGTAATCGAACATTTTTTTAACTCCTCATAGACAAACTATATTATTTCTTTGATAAAGTTTTTAGAACTTTTTGATGCTTTACTAATTTCTGCATAGACTGCATTTGCACGCTCGTACTCATCAAAACTACCTATGTCAAACCATATCCCACTATGAATAAGACCATACAAATCGCTCTTTTTACATAGCCAGGAGAGGAAGAAACCGATAGCGTCCGGATTATTTCCCGATGCCAGATATTCCTTGATCAGCGCTAAATCCGCTTTTGTGAATATATAACATGCGGTAGATATAAGCGTTGACTTAGGCGCTTCTGGCTTTTCTTCCGAATTGATAATCTTCAAATCGCTATTTATTTCCAAAACGCCGTATTTGCCTTTTACTCGCTTTTTCTCCTCCATATCGTATAGAAGTACTACACTCTTCTTTTTAGTCCTGTAAAAATCTATCAAATCTTTCAGGTCAAAGTCAAATAGATTATCGCCCCCGATGATTAATAAATCATCGTTGAGTTTCAGACGATCAATCAAAAAATTTAAAGCTCCGATCGAGCCCAATTTATCCTGCTCTGCTTTGGTCTCTTCTATTATCAATTTAATCTCTTTACTGCTTCGATAGTTATTAAGCCAGTCGTTGAAATTACTTTCAAACGTGAGATTTGTGGATATATATGTCTCTTTAAGTTCCTCTATCTTTTCTAGTTCATCTACAATATACTCTATTATTGGCTTACCCGCAACGGGCAGCAAAGGTTTTGGGCGATCTTTTGTCAGCGGCCACAGCCTCTTCGCATACCCGCCTGCTAGTAGTATTGTTTTCATTTCACCTACTCTTTTATAAGCGTGGATCAAATTTAAATTTAGGTGCTCCCCCCTTTAAATTGGGTTAATTAATTGACAGGATGAAGAACAATCAATCAAAACTAAGAAGCGGATAAAAATATCTTGAGGTATATAAAGTATAACTTCTGCCTATTTAATTTAGGACGCAGATTTACACAGATTTACACGGATTTAAGGGATATAAATTATGACTCTGC
>CAZOEM010000208.1:0-5555 GCA_964578735.1 uncultured Halobacteria archaeon
TATCATTCCCCTGCTCAATAGTACCTATAATCTTATCATTCCCCTGCTCAATAGTACCTATAATCTTATCATTCCCCTGCTCAATAGTGCCTATAATCTTATCATTCCCCTGCTCAATAGTGCCCACAATCTTATCATTCCCCTGCTCAATAGTGCCTATAATCTTATCATTCCCACGCATAACAACCCCTGTAAGTCGTTCCAGCACATTCGCAGCCTCGTCAAGCCGCTCAGCAATCTCGTACATCGTACCGGAAATTACTTTTTTAAATGTGCCAAACTCACCTGTTGCAGCCTCAAAACTAACTGAAACATCTTGTACTTCTATTAGATAGTTCTTAATCTTAATTTTAGCAAAAAAAGAATCCAAATTTTCCGCTTCTCCTTCTGCTACAATTCTTACCGAGCCGTCATCCAAGTTCTCCGCTTCGCCTACAATTCCAAGCGCATCAGCAATTTTCCCCACTTTGCTCCTGTACCTCACCTTCTGCACTTTTCCTGTTACGATGACAATCGCTCTTTTCATTTTATATTAATTAATACAATAAGATAATGAGATATATTTAAGCAAATGAAAGAGGAACGGTATGACGTTGTTGTCGTGGGTGCAGGGCCCGGGGGTAGTCGAACAGCGAAAACCGCCGCTGAGCACGGATTAGATGTACTTCTAATAGAACGTAATCAAGAGATAGGCGTGCCAGTGAAATGCGCAGAGGGCGTGAGTAAGGATATAGAGAAGTTCGTAGTTCCGGATAAGAAATGGGTATCTGCGGTAGTTAAAGGTGCGAACATATACGGTCCCGATGGCACGAAGGTAGTTATGGCCGGCGATAAACAGGAAGACGAGGGGTATGTGCTCGAACGGCGATTATTTGATAAGTTCCTTGCAAGCGAAGCCGCACGTGCAGGAGCTAATGTGAGTGTTAAAACAGAAGCATATGGTATCATTAAAGAGAACGGGTACGTAAAAGGCATTTATGTTCGCTCCAGGAGTAAGAAGAGACGTATATTTGCTCATGTCGTGGTTGGTGCGGATGGTGTAGAGTCAATGGTGGGTAGATGGGCGGGGATTGACACGAGGCTGCCACCACATAATATTTCTGTAGGTGCTGAGTATCTAATGTGTAATATAGAACCGAACAAGGATTACTCGGAATTCTTCTTCGGCCGTGAAATTGCACCAAAAGGCTATGCCTGGGTATTTCCAAAAGGTGACAATTGCGCAAATGTAGGTATTGCGATAGGTGGAGATATGTCAGGAGAAAATCACCGCGCGATTGATTATCTGAAGGCTTTTGTGCGGGATAAGTTCCCTGATGGAAAGGTCATGACAGAGATGTACGGCGCTGTACCGCTGAGCGGACCACAAGACGAAAACGTAGCAGGAGGACTTATTTTAGTTGGCGATGCTGCGAGACAGGTCAATCCTTTGACCGGTGGTGGCATTCCATATGCAATGCAAGCAGGAGAAATGGCAGGCGACGTGATCGCGGAGGCAGTGCAGGGGAAAGATTTTTCAAAGAGGAAATTGTCAGAATACGATAGAAGATGGAAAAGCGAGTTTGGAAAACCGCTGGAAACTGGATTGAAAGCAAAGGAGCTCTTCTCTACTCTTTCTGATGCATACCTCAACATGCTTGTTCATTCTTTAAAGGGCGTAAAAATAGATGTGCTTACTCCACGGGCACTGTTGATGGCATTAATAAAGCAGAATCCGAAGATGCTATTAAGGCTGGCGAAGGCGCTCTTCTAAGTTAATGATACATTTGTATTAATTAATACATTAAGATAATGAGATATATTTAAGCAAATGAAAGAGGAAAGGTATGACGTTGTTGTCGTGGGTGCAGGACCCGGGGGTAGCCGAACAGCGAAAACCGCCGCTGAGCATGGATTAGATGTACTTTTAATAGAACGGAATCAAGAGATAGGTGTGCCTGTGAAATGTGCAGAGGGCGTGAGTAAAGAGATAGAGAAGATTGTAGATATAGATAAGAGATGGGTATCTGCAGTAGTAAAAGGAGCGAACATATACGGTCCCGATGGCACGAAGGTGGTTATGGCCGGCGATAAACTGGAAGAGGTGGGCTATGTGCTCGAGCGGCGGATATTTGATAAGTTTCTTGCAAGCGAAGCTGCACGTGCAGGCGCAGAGGTGAGAATTAAAACAGAAACCTATGGCATCATTAAAGAGAACGGGTATGTAAAAGGCGTTTATACTCACTCTATGGGTGAGGACAGACGAGTATTTGCTCATGTCGTGGTTGGTGCAGATGGTGTAGAATCGAAAGTAGGTAGATGGGCCGGGATTGACACGAGACTCCCACCACATAACATCTCTGTAGGTGCTGAGTACCTGATGTGCAATATAGAACCGAACGAGAACTTTTCTGAATTCTACTTAGGCAGTGAAGTTGCACCAAAAGGCTATGTCTGGGTATTTCCAAAAGGAGGCAATTGCGCAAATGTAGGTATTGGGATAGGCGGAGATACATCAGGCGAAAATCACCGCGCGATTGACTATCTAAATGCATTTGTGCGCAATAAGTTCCCCGATGGAAAGATACTGGCAGAGATGTACGGCGCTGTACCGCTGAGCGGCCCGCAAGACGAAAACGTAGCAGATGGTCTTATTTTAGTCGGCGATGCTGCGAGACAGGTCAATCCTTTGACCGGAGGGGGCATATTATATGCAATGCTAGCAGGAGAAATAGCAGCCAATGTAATTGCGGAGGCAGAGCAGGGGAAAGATTTTTCAAAGCGGAAATTGTCAGAATATGATAAAAGATGGAAAATCAAGTTTGGGAAACGGCTGGAAACGGGCTTAAAAGCAAAGGAATTCTTCTTTGGTCGTTCTGATGACGATCTAAACACGCTTGCTCATTCTTTAAGGGGTGTAGAAATAGCTGAGATGACGCCCTGGGCACTGTTGATGGAATTAATAACGCAGAATCCAAAGATGCTGGTCGAACTGGCGAAGGAGCTCTTCTAATATAAATAATGAAAATCGCAATAATCGGATGTGGCTATGTTGGCACGGTAACCGGAGCGGGTTTTGCAGAGCTTGGTCATGATGTGATACTGGTCGATGTAGATGAGGCGAAGGTTATTATGCTGAATTCGGCACGATCACCGATATTCGAGCCGGGACTGAAAGAAATAATAATAAAAAACAAAGAGCGGCTTCATGCAACTTTGGACTTTCGGGCGGCAATTGAGTGCTCGGATATATCATTTATTTGCGTGGGCACACCATCGGATGAAGATGCTTCTATTGATCTCCGATACGTCAAATCGGCTGCCGAGAATATAGGGGAAGCACTTAAGAAGACGACTAATTTTCATCTGGTAGTTGTCAAGAGCACCGTTGTACCGGGAACTACAGAAGAAGTTGTAAAAGAAACAATAGAAAGAATCACTAATAAGGATGCTTTTACGGATTTTGGAGTTGCAATGAATCCCGAATTCCTGCGAGAAGGTAATGCCATTGGTGATTTCCTCAAGCCGGATAGAATCGTTTTGGGTGCAGAAGATGAGCGCTCAAAGGCAATTCTGACTGAGCTTTACAATGCATTTGAGTGCCCGAAACTGATTACAGATATAAAGACGGCAGAGATGATCAAATACGTCAGCAATTCGTTCCTTGCCACTAAAATCAGCTTTGCCAATGAAGTGGGTAATATGTGTAAACGATTAGGTATTGATACCAACGAGGTATTCAAGGGCGTGGGTCTGGATCATAGAATCAACAAATCATTCTTCAGTGCAGGTATTGGATTTGGTGGCTCATGCTTTCCTAAAGATGTCATGGCGTTGATAGCGAAAGCAGAGGCACTTGGTGTGAGCCCGAAAATACTTAAAGCGGTGGTTAGCATGAACAATGAACAGCCTTTGAACTTGATTGAACTTCTCAAAAGGCATATTCCTGATTTGAAGGGTAGAACGATAGGCGTTTTAGGCTTGGCGTTCAAGCCTGATACAGACGATATAAGAGAGAGCAGAGCAATTCCTATTGTCGCGAGATTGATAGAAGAGGGTGCCACTGTTAAGGCCTACGATCCCAGGGCGATGGATACATTCAAAGAAATCTTTCCTCAGATCGACTGCGTTTCTCCGGAAGATGTTCTTAATACCGCTGCCGTGTTGATAGTAACAGAATGGGAAGAGTTCGAGAATTTGAATTATACAGACAGGATTGTGATAGATGGCAGATTGATCGAGAAGGCGCGGAAAGAGGCGGAAATCTATGAGGGTGTGTGCTGGTAAAATGAGGCAGATAGCATTCTATGGTAAAGGTGGCATAGGGAAGTCAACCATATCATCCAATGTCGCCGCGGCATACGCCGAACGTGGGCTTAATACCCTTATGATTGGATGCGACCCAAAGTCGGATTGCACGAGAAACTTGTGCGGTGAGGTCGAGATACCAACCATTCTCGATGTATCACGCGATAAGGAAATAGAGAGGTTGGGACTAGAAGAGCTGGTAGAAGGAAATAAAATCGAACTCGATGAGGTCATCTACAAAGGTTATAGCGGAGTTTATTGTAGCGAGTGTGGCGGTCCAAAGCCGGGTTTCGGATGTGCAGGCAGAGGCGTAATCGTTGCCATTGATTTGCTAAAGCGATTGAAAGTCTTCGAGGAACTAAAGCCAGATGTTGTAATATACGATGTGCTTGGCGATGTTGTATGTGGCGGTTTTGCGATGCCATTGAGGAAGGGTTTGGCTGATGAAGTATATATAGTAACATCAGTGGATTATCTTGCTGTTTACGCAGCAAATAATATCTGCAAAGGTATCGGCGAGTTCGCAGACAAAGGTGGATCGCCATTAGGCGGCATCATCTATAATGTTCGGGGTATGCTGGATGACGAGGCGGTCGTTTCCGATTTCGCTGAAAAGGTTGGGTCACAAGTTATTGGGCATATACCTAATGCATATCTGATCGCGGAAGCAGAGATAGAAGGTAAAACAGTAATTGAATACGCACCCGAGAGCGAAATAGCCAATTTGTTCCGGAAGTTAGCTCAGGGTATCTACACTAACACGTTAACTTCTGTTCCTGCACCATTAGAACAGAAAGAGATGATGAAAATAGGACAATTAATCAGGAAGAGGACGAAAGAGAAATATAAGCGTAGAGCGAGCGATATAAATAGTAACATTTAAAATAGAATGAAAATCGCTTATCTATCATTGTCGGAAAAAAGGTGCACCATCCAGTTTTACGGATGCAACTTCAAATGTAAAGCATGCTTCGCACACAATAATACGGACAGATACACAGAAGTAACTCCTGAGCGATTGATAGCAGAAATCAAGCAATTCGATCCGGGCGAGGTCATGTTAGCCGGTGGAGAACCCACGCTATACAGAAAAGAGCTGTTAGAGTTCATTAAAATGTACGATAAAAAAACAATACTCACTACTAACGGTTCGCTTTTAGATGGTGCATTCATAAGAGAAATGGAGAATACCTGCCTAAAGGAGATACATATCGACCTCAAGGCATATACCACTAAATTACACGAGTGGTATACAGGATGCTCAAATC
>CAZOEM010000209.1:0-5539 GCA_964578735.1 uncultured Halobacteria archaeon
AATTCGAAGAAAAAAATGGTTGCGATTGTGAGAATTATATCGGTACAACTTGTATCATATCTGCGTTTGATATTTTTTTTGGAATTTTGTCAAGTGGTCAATACCGTATCCATCTACAAGATAAACAAGAGGCTTACCATTTACTGTATTGTTTTCGACTGTATTTTGGTAGGAATAATCACCGACAAAGAGACCATCATTTACAAATACATTGCCTGTGATGCTGTTATTGTTGCTGACATCGTTGCCTGTTATGGTGTTGTTGTTGCTGGAATCGATGAGGCGGATGCCGTCATAGTAGTTATTGCTGGCATTGTTGCCCGTTATTGTGTTGTTGCTGGAAGAGGAGAGGCGGATGCCGTTCATGTTGTTGTTGCTGACATTGTTGCATGTAATGTTATTGTTGCTTGAGTTTACGCTGATCCCCGCATCACACCCTGACCTTCTTTCTGAGTTTGCTACAGTAAATCCCTCTAGCGTAATTCCATCCGCAGTTAATGTAATCGCATCCCCTTCTCCACCTGCATCCACAACTGGATAACCAATCCCTTTTAGTGTAACTGATTTATCCACAACCACATTCTCGTCGTATACACCGGAATAGACTAATATCGTATCGCCAGCAGAAGCATTATCTATCGCATCTTGTATCCCTATAAAATCCGCTCCGCCGCAGGAATCAACAGACCAGTTCGTTGCCGATGCCGTTACTACAAAGCATAGAACAAAAATCGTAACGCTTACAATCAATATACCACATCTTCTATCCATCTTTCATATCCCCTAATTAACATTCATTTTGATTTTATCTTGGGTATTCATCCCTTATATATTTTTCTATTATTGTCCCATGTACAAAATCCGGGTGTGTTATTAAAATTTGATAAAGAAAGAATTGAAAGTAATTCCGAGCACGAGGTTTTATAAATATCAAGGTAATCGTATTCGCTCGATAATCTTCAGTATATCATCCAATCGGGCTTCTTTTGAAGGCAATATCTCGCTTTTTGTGTGGATATGAAAAGGGAAAGTCTCGATTACTCTATGATGAGGTGCGTTGTCCCATCGCCTAATTAGACCATTTTCATTCATCCAGTGATACCTGTATTTTTCCCTCATTATCTTCCCTTTTGAGACCACAACATATTCAAATCCATGCAAGATAGAACCATCGTTGAGTATTATTTCGAGTATTATCTGTCCGACAAACGACCCAACAATCTCTTTTTTTACCTTATATCCCTCAACTATGGGGGTAGCATTGAGAGCGGCTTTCAATTTCGAAAAATAAGAATAGATCATTACAGGTTCTCCATGAGAAACTTTTGCCTCTTTTCCACCCGGTTATAACTGTCCACAGAGGCATACCATTCAAAGAAATCCAAATCGTCTCCCATCTCCCCGTTGTTGAATTTTTTGATGAATTCTTCGGATTTTTGCGAATATTTCTCCTCAAATTTCGCCATTTCTCTTTTATACTGTTCTTTCTCCTTTTCCAGCATGTCTATCTCTTGCTCAATCAACTTTTTGAGCGTTTCTTTGATAAACACTTCTTCGTTTTCATTTAGGCCTTCAGAAATGTATTTCCCCAGTATTTTTGCGTACTCTATTGCCATTTGTTAAAAGGTGTATTTATCACCTTAAAAAGTTTTTGTTTTGCAAGTTGTGGCGATAATTTTCTAACAATGGAAAGAAACCAATTTCAACAAACTCCTTCTGAATTCTACATTATACACATGGCAAGAATTCATTATGGCAATAGACGTCAATTAGGTGTTGGGACGATTATCTATCATGTAATGTAGTTCTCAAAAGGCTTCATTAAGGGATAATCATCACTTTCATCACTTTCAGAATCTATGCTGTAATGTGTATCTCCAATTCCATCTCCTTCTGCATCTGTTCCTTCGTAATCATCCCAGTAGTTGCCAAGGTAGTTCGTGTATGCGTTGCCGTCATAAGTGTAGGTTATTTCCAATGTCGAGTTCCAGATGTTGGTTGATCTTTTACCATACACATTATCTATGTTCACATTATCTGTGTTGTTTACTAAATTGTTTAGATAGAGGTGGTTGTTGCTGGAACCGCCGAGGCTAATGCCGCGCTTGTTGTTGGAGACATTGTTGCCTGTTGCGATATTATTACTGGAATAGTAGAGGCTGATGCCACCGCTACGGCTGTTGTTGCTGACATTGTTGCCTGTTATTGTGTTGTTGCTGGAATAGTAGAGGCCGATGCCTTCCTCGTTGTTGTTGCATACTGTGTTGTTTGATATTTTACTGTTTTCTGTCTTCCAGAGTGCGATGCCACCGCTTGTATCCTGAATTTTTGGCTTTATAGGCACTATGTCTTGAGTCTCAACAGATCTGCATTATTATTGGCAACAGAGCGATATTAACAAAAACTATTTATATACCATGGTGCCTATTAGGCACTATGCCATTCATACGCACTAAAATAAAAGAAGGTAGGAAATATCGATATCTAGTGGAGAACTATTGGGATAAAGAGAAAAAAGCTCAAGACAGAGGGTGATTCAGTATCTTGGTGTGGATACCGGAGAAGATGGAAGCAGGGGACTCATACCACCCGCTCATAAAATGGAAGAAATTGAACGAGCTATCCCTGTGGGGAAGTTTGCGCTGTATTATGCAGCGGCACAATATATTGGACTACGAGAAGCTTTGGAAGTGCACTGCCCTTCTCAAAGTTTTCCTATTCTTGCTCTTGTAATGAATCAAGTATGCCATAGACTCTCTCTGGAAAAAGCTGCTGCTTGGGTAAATAGTACCCCTTTAGCGGGATGGGAAGGATATAAACAACACAAGGTTACCCGAATAGCTTTAGATAACGCTATTGGCAAACTCTGCTTCGTCAAAAATGGCATTAAATCAGACGTAGGCCTTGCTATACAGCGGACAATGGCGGAAAAATGTCAAAAACTCAACTCAGAAAAAAGAAAGTATCTGTTCTATGATGTAACAAAAGTGACATATTTTGGTGAAAAGTGTAATTATTCCGAGAAGAGTTATAATACTGCCTACAGAGGAAAATGGACGATAGGTGTTGGATTTGTAATTTCAAGAGAGAATGGATTTCCAGTCAGGTGTGGTGCCATTCCAGGTTCCAAGAATGATACCCTTACAATGGAGGACCTGCTTGCGGCACTTGAAGCTTGGGGGTATCGTAATATCCTCATGATCATAGACAAGGGGCTGGTGAGTGCGCAAAACGTCAACTCTGCTCGGAAAGGGGGTTTTCATATCATTTGCTGTTGCCCCGAAACCAGTAACGAAGTGCGCAACGCACTATCGCACTGGACTGATGAAGACATCTCTAAGTGGGAGAATGTTGTGAAACGTCCTTCCGAAGGGATGGTATACGCTAAAGGTTGGAAAGAAAACATGTACGGCCAATCCGGCTTGATAACACTTGTTCAGAATCCCACACAAAAGGCGATGGAAAAATCAAATCGAGACACGATGATCAGTGAGTTGAACGAAACAACGGATAAAAAGCGTATTAAAGAGCTTAAAACTGCCCTTTCATCAGTGGTAGTCAAACAAAGAGGGAGGCGTGGCTTTAAGGTGGATGATAATCTTGTACGACAGGAAGAATTGGTGGACGGACGTTTCCTAATTTTCTGCACAGACCAAAGAATAAGCGCAAAAAATGCTTTCAGGATTTATTTCCAGCGGGATGACATTGAAAAAGCCATCAAAAGCTTGAAAGGTGAAACCTCTTTAGGACCCATTCGTTATCAGCGCCCTGAACGCATTGATGCCTATATCACAATTGTGTTCCTTGCATACCTGCTGAGAGCAATTGTCAAATTCCGGTTGAAGAAAGCCGACTTCGATATGTCGGTTGAGCAAGCAGTGTACGAACTAAAAAATCTCACTCTTGTTGAATTTTCCTACAGGGGTAAAGTAAGATGGAAACTTTCAAGAGCCACTAAGAAGCAATTATTGCTTATGAACGCGATGAGTCTCGATAAATTATTACAAAGTGCTACCTAGTGCCTATAATCGCTAAAATTCAGGTATTTAATATATATTAATTTAAAATGTAACTATTTACCCCCATGACTATTTCTTGTAAAAGAAGGAAGGAATAAAAGGATTACACAAAAATGCATCTCGAGTTGCATTAGAGGCACGACGTCCTTTCTCCTTTTTGACTGACCTGAGTAGTTACAAAAATATAACTTTTTAATATTGAAAATTATATAATCTCGCCTGTTAGGTCCGCTAACTTTGGTTTTGCCGTGTCTTTAAGTTTACGAAAATGGCTTTATCCCTTATAACTTCATCATCCCCACTCGCGAGAATTAAACTCAGAAGGTGGAATATCCATAACCTCTGCATATCCCTCTCTTACCATCTTCTCATTCAGATTCGTATCATTAACATAAACAACCGCTAATATCCTATAATGTGGGTCGTATTGCTTCTTATCATCCACATCGAGCTTAACCTCTTCCCACATGCACGTTTCATTTACAAACGCCTTCGCTTCTTCATATCCGTCTTCGCCTATCTCGGGCGTATCAATCCCTACCAATCTAACCCTTTGGATACCGTAAATGTTGAAACAGACGTCAACCATATCGCCATCCACTACGTTCTTGACGTACCCGCTCCATAGTTCCCCCTTTTCTAATTCACTAACGCCAAAAGTCCACTCTGAGTTATTACGCATCCAATAGCGATTATCGTTCTCATTATCGTTTAACACTGGGGTTCTATCTATTTCTTCACCTTCTGCATTTCTCAGGATTATCGCTTCTTCGCTATTGTCAAGCCACCGATAAAAAGGGGTGTATGTACAATAGGCTCCAGGGTAAAGGGTAGTGCCTTCGGGTATCCAGTCCGTTGCTGTTGTGCCGTGGGTAGACTCAAAAGTCCAGTTTCCTATGTCCTCGCTTTCGTTAGATGGATTGTGAAAAGCGACCCATTCATTACCTTCATCGCTTCCCGCGGGGTTCTGGTCGAAGGCATATATTATTACATGTGAGGTGGCGGATATTGTGGTTGAGATTGCTAAGGCTATCGCTGTGAAGAGGAGTATAAAAGCGATTCAAAATATAAGCACCTTTTTCATGCTATCAACCTTTATTCAGATAGGGTTATAATAGGGTTAAAACTTTATAGTTATATTTCTAAGCACTTAGTGAGAATGATATTTTTTATCTTACTCGAAAGAACCATATGGTAATCGCTTCCGTAATGAAATACAAGAAAAGTGTGAGTAGTAAAGCATATACGGGCCAATACCAATACAAACTTATTGTTTTTAGTGGTATACTCCATTGAGGAAGTTGTTCTGACACACTAAACAGTGATACAAATAATAGTAAGGCTGACAAGCTTACTAAGATGTAAGGTGGCACTAAGTGCAATCTGTCAGATAACCTTTTTTCTAATAGCATGAAAGACTTGTCAAAGGACTTAAATGAACTTACCAAATCTGAAAAATCCGTTAATTTCTTACGAGATGTTTCATAGAAGGAGTTTGCATAAACTATCTCACCTCTTGC
>CAZOEM010000210.1:0-5529 GCA_964578735.1 uncultured Halobacteria archaeon
TGGTAAAAGTTAAAAATGAATGAAATAAATACCCCAACTATAAAGGGGGAGCACCAGATGTCGAGATCTCGTTTTGGTTTCCCAAGAGCTCGTAATTCTTCGTCGGATCTTGTTTTTGTCTCCCAAAGATCTAAAGCTTTGTCTAAACATTTAGGTAACTACTCAGGTCAGTCAAAAAGGAGGATGGACGTAGCGTCTTTAATGCAATTCAAGATGCATTTTTATGTAATCCTTTTATTTCCTTCCTTCTTTTATAAGAAATAGAGTGGGGGGGGCTGAGTAGTTACACATTTAGCTCGTTAAATTCTCTCCTCAAACTTAGGGTTATCTGCGGCCAGCCAGAAGATCGTATCCTTATTGGCAATACTCAACGCCAGGACCGCATCATGGATGTCCCCATTAGCAGACACTCTATACGGCGAGAATATTTTTATTTTTAGATGCCCTTTTGATGAAATCTCCAGGTCATCTGCGATCACTTTTACATCAAATGTCTTTCCTTCATGGTTGTAAATCTTGTATTTTTTCCATAACTCTTTTAAATGTAATGCAATACTGTCTCTCTTCTCCTGTTCTGAGGCATTCTGAATTGAAACCTCTCGTTCGAAGTTCCTTTCTACCTCAGTCAAGAATCGGTATTTTTCATTTTCCCGGGTAATCCATTTACCTTCAATTAATTTCTTCAGGCAATTATCAACTCTTTTTGTATGGCGATCTAAGTCAAAGCCAAGTGACGGATATGTTAACGCAGATATGTTTTTCAATGTGGTGGGGAGCCAGTCCAACCTGTTGGACAAGGAATAACGCTTTAGCAACGGCAGCTATTGTTATACCATCGCTTTCTCCCAACTGGCTAATATCATTGTCTATTATCGCTTGCAGTTCTGAACGAACTACCTTAAGCTCTTCATTGATTGCATCATAGACCATGTCAAATGTAGCAAGTATCCCGAGTTCCTTCTCTACTAACGGTAGTCCATTAAATTCTGATATGAGCAATGCACGGGTTACGGCTAATACAGCCCTTTCTCTTCCAGTAAGATCCTCACTTGCTTTTCCTCGAGATCGAAGTAGCCCAAATATCTCTTGCATAAGGCGTACATGATAGGGAAGTAAAGGATATGAACCTAAAAATTGTTCTTCTTCAAGGTGCGTGAAGAGCCCATGCGGGTCCCTTGCGGGCTCCTTGATAAGGCATGCAAGAGCTAACGAGTCTTTATTCTCTCGGAATAAATCCGTAATTTCATCAACAACCGCTGGGTCGCTTTTCTTTTCAAGAACCCTTTTCTTTACTACCACATCAATATTTTCAGGAGTCAGAGAGACTTTTTTCTGAAAACGATCCTTAATCCATTGAAATTGTCCCTCTTTCTTCTCGACTTTTGGGATTATCTCTTCCAAAGCTTCCTGCGCTGTTACATACAGCCAAACCTTGCCTTTACATAGCTTAGATATCTCTTCCGAGATGACATTTAGATCTGTTAACCGATCTGTATTTGTTCCAATGTACAGACCGACCTCATCAAGAAGAATTGCAATTCGACCTGTTTCTTTGTCTCTGCTTTCTGCCTCTTCTAAAAGCCTCTCCGCCAACTTACTAGGCATTATAAGGATCTCTTCTTTCGTGTCATCTATGCATTTATTCGCAATATCCAGGTCAGGGAAGTTGGATGGATATAATTCCTTAAGACCCTGGGCTAATAACGTTCGTGCCATTGTCTGAGTCCTGCGAAGTTTAATCCAGCTCTCTCCTTCTTTATCCTCGACAAATGAGAGAAAATCATTCCAAATATTGCGTTTTTGTATCATTTTTTCTATTTCCGCGACCCAAAAAACCTCAGAGTATCCTCTTTCTTTTAGAAATTCCTCAAAGATTCTTCGAGTGATGTCAGGAACTTTACCTCTATCAAAATCGAGCATATTAACAAAGAATGCTTTTGTTTGTAGTTCTTTTTCCAAAATCTTTGCAAATGGGAGCGAATGCTTTTCACAGAAATATTCCGCTGCACCCTTTTTTGTTCCATCTTCAAACTCTATCTCTTTATCTTCGAGGACATAGCCAAGTAGTTTCAGAAAATGACTCTTCCCGGAGCCAAAAAAGCCAGAAATCCATGTACAAACACTTGTTGGAGACCCTGACCTACTTTCCACGAAACGTTCTATTAGGTCTGAGAAGTCTTTTTGAATAGCATCTGTGACCACGTATTCTTCAAATTCTGTCTGGATAATTCTAGAATCATGGAGGGTCACTTTAACAATTGGTTCTATTCGCCGCTTCGGACTTTTATTGAATACTTCTACTATTTTCATTTCATCACCTTTTAATAAACCTCACCCCTGTAATAACTTTTCACTGATTCGCCTCGATAATTTAACATCTCGCCCTCTTTGTTCCCCGGATAAGGAATCACCAGGCAACATCTAATATGCCCTTCCAACTTTGATAAAATGGATGAAATGTGAACAAAAGGAAAGAGAACTCCTGTCCTTAATAGAATGCCACAATAGGCGAGGTCCTTATTAGTCAATAGGGTGATTAATTCTTCACTAATCAAAACCGGAAGTTCACGTTCCAAATCTTCGCTAATAATTTCTCTGTTTCCCCTTTCCGAGGGTAGATTTTTTTCCGAATATAGCCCTAATTTATCCATTGATTTAATAAATATATTAGACATATATACACAATCAGATGAGTATCCTTTCGCCTTAATCCTATCCCGCAATTTCTTGAACTCGCGAATGGACATAACTTCCTGGTCCGGGCTATATAAGTAGCGATAGAAAGGTACATCAACCTCAGGCCTTTTGCCTTCCAGTGTAGCAATGATGCGTGATTCTAACCTATTAAAGCGTTCTTTATCCCAGACATGCATCAATCCAAACCTCCGTTGTTTTATAAGATGGTATAATAGTTATAATATCTCCTGCCTTATTGAATTGTATCCATCCTTTGCTCTGCATAGCAATTAATTTCGTTTCGACATCTGCCTCAGTTAAGAGGTAAGGCGCCCATATATCGCTTCTAAATACGTCTATTCCGCTTTTGCCAGATAGGACCACGTGATAGGCAAAAAAGGAAAACGATTCTAATCTCAGGTTTGGTTTCTTCAATCGTTGACCGGGCGCCCTTTCGAGATACTCAAAATCCCGTAGCAAGGCTAAAAAGCCTCTAATCCAGCGCTTTTTTAAATATTCACTCCAGTCAAATAGCTCTCTATGTTTCTTCGATAGTTCCGAGAAGTATTGAAAAAGCATTTCTTTTGTAAGAACTGCCGCTCTTCTTTCTGTATTCAAGTCATCAATAACGAACTTTTCAAATAGGTTCTTTACGAGTGGGTCAGAGTTATAGATGTACGGAAATAGCACTTGCTTTTTGGAAATCTGAGGTATGTCTTTCGATATATATTCTGATAAACAATCTATGATCGGTAAACCTACGCTTGATAAATATCGCTTTTGAAACGCTCTAAGTATACCCTGTACAGTATTTGATGATCGCTTACTGAGAAGATTCTTACTGATAATTTCGATTTTTACATCGTTCCAGTTCTTCAATCGTTGATATTGTTAAAGAATCGTAATTGTTTCAAATAGAAGGCTACCTGCACGCTGCAAATCAGCTTTAAAGACGGCATTTGCTGATTTCATGTTGTTATTTCACCATTCACTAAACTGCTGTTGCTATATTGAATCTTGGGTCACCAAATGATTTATTTCTTTTTTATTTTGGTCATTAATAAATGCGATTTTAGCGCCTTCACCTTGTTTTTTAACTAACATAATTTTTCCTGCAATATTGCCAACATTTATTGGAGCATCTGCTGCTTCTGCGATCCCTTCTTCAGTTCCTTTGTTAGAATATGTAATTAAAGTAAATGGCGATAATTCACAGGTGACTTCGTAAGTAAAATCGGCAATCAAATTTTTAAGCTCAATCCGTTTGCCAGTTTTTTATCTTTCAAAAAAATTGATTCTCCAGGAAATATCAACTTTGTTTTATTAAATCCTAGTTCTTCTGACAGCATATTTTGTTGTTTTATGTAATTGTATACGCTGTTGTTTAATATATCAAGCGAAATCTCGTTACCATTTATATCTACCATCTCGTACTCTTTCACTGGCTTATTTAGTTGTTCTGATAGGGCCAATGTCCATGCTATATGTTTTATATTTCTATGGAACAATGTAATCCCTCTCGTTAGCAGCCAATTAAAAGATAGAGCATCTTCAATTGTGAGACATTTTATGCCATAATGCTCAGCTTTCTTGATTGCGGTTTTCCAAAACCCCGTGGGTGAAACCAATATCCCTTGGTTGACACCAGTGTCTTGGCATTTAGTCCTGAAACTTTCAACTTGATTTACACCAATTGGACGAGAACGATCTCTACATTCTATTGCAATGACTAAGTTATGGTGTCCAATTTTTGTTGTAATAAGCACGTCGTGCTCTCGCTTACGACCTGTTATTCTATCAGGTAACCTTACTGGGGCTTGAATTGTTGTATTTGTATTGTCAGTAAGTACCTTCTCTAAGTGTTCAATTAGTTTTTCTAATGATTTACCTGTTTTTTTCTTAGGATACGCCATAGTTGCGATTTAAGAACGGATTTCAATGTTTAAAAAGCAATCTCCGATAACGGTTTGAGTCTGTCCAAAGTTGCAGAGCGAATCGGAGCAATTTTCCGAAGGGCAATGGCGAAGCATACAGCGGATACACCCTGTTATAACGCAGGCGATTTAATTGTTGCTCCTGTTACAGTTATTATCTGCTGTGGGCGAATTAATTTCAACGTCAAAATTCTTCTTCATTCCCGAATACGCAGGCGGCCATCAAAAGCCAGAGGTTCTTACCTTTTCTGCTACTCAGCAAAGACTTTATCGCCTCATCGAAATCCACTCTTCTCACAAGATGAGAGTTACAAAACTTAAGGAAACGAAAGAAGAGGGAATAAAGTATTTACAGCAAATAAAAGCTGATTATTGGTTCCCTGATGAAATTACATATCCGGATGGTTAAGATACTTTTTGTCGTTTCCAATCATATTGAGCAAGGGCACTGACAATATGATTAATGGTTCTATAATCATTCACAGCACCCTATTCCGGCAACATCCACCTGAAAGTAACAGATAACAATGGCGCAACCGATACAGACACCACAACGTTAACAATAACAAAGCATACACCACCACCAAACGGCATACACGGTGGCCTGCTAACGCCGCCCGAGCATCCGCAATACTTTAAAGAAAAGTCAGCGGTTCAAGGTATTGGATATGTCGCCATAGAGAAAAAAGTCCAGGACTGGAATGCCGCAATAGATGTAGAAGAGTATATGGAAGGATTTGGCGAGTTTTCAATGGATTCAAGAGAGATATTGAATGAATCTGCCAGCATAACTAATCCCGCTGACCCAAACTATATCCACCAAAAGCTGATAAACTTCTAGGGTAATGCAACCAACCGACTAATGGTTAAGTTTGATATGGAAGTAGGACACTTTTGTGTGTGACGGAAGTATCTGAAA
>CAZOEM010000211.1:0-5524 GCA_964578735.1 uncultured Halobacteria archaeon
GTACCAGAATATCTGTGGTATGGTGCTTTTATAATCTGCGAGGTTGTTTCGGTAAGCATTTTCCAAGCGTTTATGTGTGGCTTTTAACTCGATAAAAATGAGTGGTAAGCCGTTGACAAAGCCCACGAGGTCTGCACGGCGTTTATACATCTCGCCTGTAACCCAGAACTGAGAAGCCAAGAAGAAATCGTTGGTTTCGGGATTGTCAAAGTCTATTACTTTTACCGTTTCTAGTTCTTCGCTGCCGTCTTCCTTACGAATTGGAACCTTAATACCATCTTTTAGCATACGGTAGATTTCTCTGTTGGCTATTACCGGGTTCTGTGAGCTGCGGTCTCTTGTCAGTTCTTCGATGGCAAGGGCAATGGCTTCTTCGGGTAACTCAGGATTCAGGCGACATAAAGCGGATTTCAGGCGTGGCACTAAGACAACATCCGATGGCGTTTCTCTGTCGAGGGTTCCGTTATCACCGTATCTTTCGTGGAAGCAGTTCTGGTGCTCGTAGCCGAGCGATTGGAAGAGTTCGATGGCGGGTTGTTCGACCAAAGTAGATTCGGAGTAGTCATTCATATTTATCACCTTTGTGTTTTTCATATATTTCTCTCAAAAAATCATAGCCTTCTGCTCCATACATATTGCATATTCTGTCTGCGAGTCCTTTTTGACCTTTATCATACAGTATTTGCACAATGCTCACTCTATCCTCCTTTTTATAGTCTGGATATACATCTGAATGAAGCATTTTAAGATAAATTTCGCCAACCTTTTCCGGTTCTGTAGGAGCATGTTTCAAGAGATATTCAACAAAAAATGATGTATCTATGGGAAAACCCTCCATATATTTTGCGGATAATTTAAGCCATTCCAACGTTTCATCATCTATTTCATCAATTAAAGACAACCATTTTGAGAGTTCCGAGATAACTTTTTGACATTTGGGGTTTTCTATATTCTGCGATACTATTTCAACCAAAACCTTCCACAGTGGTTTTACTTTTGCTTTTATTTTGTCAGTAAGTTTGTCCCGCGGCATCTGGAAGAAATTGACTATTTCAGACAGTTGAGTAGCATTTTTGTTTTCTATCAATTTGTAAATTAGGCTGTTTCTATCATCTAACATTTCCCAGCCTTCTATATAGCTATTGCAAATGTGCTGAATAAGCCATACCGTTATATATTTGTCCTGAAAATCGGTTTTAATTGCTTTATCATAATGCTTGTTCTCTCTAAGTAAAAGATAAATGTCTTTATAGATTCTACTGGAATAAGAAAGGTATCCGGTAAATGCAGCTTTCCAATAAATCTCTTTATTCTTAGGGAATATTTGGTTTATGTTATTTTTTACCCATTTTTTATCAAGATAATAAAGGTTGGGTAAATATTCGCCAACTATTACTGAGAATTCAAGTGACGATTCAAATTCCCGGTTAAGCCGTTTTTCAAAATCCGCTTTAATTGATTCCCCCCAGCGATCTTCCTGTTCTTTTCTGTTTAATCGTGCATACCGAAGAGAATAGTTTATCATTGCCGAGAATATTATACCTTTTGGTGAGTTTAAAACCGATGTTACAAGCTCATTCATTTCAGAAAGGTCCGACTTGGTTTTTTCTGCGAGAATAAGTAGAATCGTCTCTGCAAGCTGTAAAAGCTCGGGACTAAAAGCGTGGACATCATCTTTAGTTCCCTCTTCAATCAGTTCTGCAATCACAGAAATAACCTGATTCCTATAATTGTATCGTCCTGTTCCCTCCTCTTCTTTCCAGAAACTATTCGATTCTACAATTTTTAACGTAAATTTTAGTATCTCATCCCATTCAAAAGTCTCCTTGGCACGCCAAGCTTCCCACAAACCCCATAATAAAGAATGCTGATACATCCTATGAACATTTAAAAACGGTTCTAAATTAGTAGAGAACTTTCCAGGGTTATCTGACACGCACTTTCTAAGAGCATCGAAAAGCCATTCTTTTGATGGTTCTTCCCCTCCCCACTCTTCTTTAAAGCTGTTTAAATAATCTGCAATTTCTGCATTTGTTTTGATAAGTAAATCTCCCGGTTCTATGGGACTGATACTTCCGACTCGTGTTTCCCCCATCCAGAAATCGAAGCTTGGATGTTCGATCTTAGCCGGATTTTTTTTTGTGTATTCTTCATATTTTTTAATGATTTTTGGATTTTTGGTCTCCAACAAAGCAGAAAGCCATTTTCGTTTGCTGTATGCCTTAATTTTCTCTTTCTGTTCTTCGTCATCTTTTAACTCATCAGGGATGTAATATTCTTTAGATTCTATCCATTCAAGAATCTGTTCAATCGGTTTATCATTAAATGATAAACAATTAGATTTTAGCAGTTCATATATTTCATGCTTCAACCCCCTTTCGTTGAGCGGATTCCCAGTCCAATCCCAGAAGAGGTCATTCAAACCTTTGTAATGGTGATTTATCATATGAATTGCAATCCTCTTAAAGATGGGGTGTTCTTCTTTAAATAATTCTTCTATTTGTCCCCTGATTTGATTAGCATCTGATAATTCAAACATATCTCTTACAAAATGAACCAACTGGCATTCGTATCTATCGGGAAATGTATTTTGGGGGTGGTCTTCTATTGTAGGGATCCAAACATTACCAAATTGTGATTTGTCTTCTTGAATAATTGCGTTTATCTTTTTCAAAGCGATTTCGGCCGCTTCTATGCCGCATAATTTCGCAACTTCCGGCTTATGTTTTTTAAGTGCTTCGGAAAGCCAATGTTCATCCATTATTGATGCATACTCATCCTTTAATATACCCTTAACCTTCTTATAATCGAGGAATACACCAAGTAATTCAAGAAGTAGGCTTTTAGCTCTATCTCTAATCAATTTCGGGATAACTGTTTTGCCTATCTCTGACGCAACAAGCGAGTTTTTCCACTTTGATTTTAAAGCGCTTCGAATAAATTCTATATGATCTTTTTCTATTCGTTCTGCAGGAAAAGTAAAGATTAATTTTAGAATAATCCAATCGGTTCGGTAGTTGTCTATTCTCTCGCCGCTCTCATCTCTATAATTTACGATTGAGTTTACAACTTCAATAAGAGTATTTGTTATTTCTTCGTCTGGTTCTTTCATAGTTTTATTAGCTACATTTTCGAGGAAACCGAGAATATTCCAGTAAGGAATTGTCCAATTACCTGGCTGATCTGGAACTTCTTGAGGTGACGGATTGTTTTGAGGATCGAAATAACCGTTATCTTTAAGAGGTTTTAGCCAAGGGAAGGGGTTGTCATATTCAGCGAGTTTTCCAAAGAAATACTTGTAAATCCCTTTATATTCAAAATATGATTCTATCTTTTTCAAGTTTGCTGGTGAATAATTTTTAATAAGTTCGTCTATTTTGGAAGCAATATCGTAAAAATTAGTTCCCATTGGAATCAAACACCTCCATTATTATATCTAGGTTTTAAGTATTGTATTCTCTGAAAACATTTTATCCAATCTATAGGTTCATCATATCTCACAACTTTAATATTTATTGATCCTAATTCTTGATCTAATTTCACGGATTCTATTAGTTCCCTGGCCTTTTTATATTCTTCTGATCCCTGACTGAAATTTTCATAATTTTCAATAAAATAGTTATTATTACCGAAGTCAATCTGTTTCAAAAATGCATAATGCTGAATTTTACTCAACCTGGGAGAATAGTCAGACTTTGGAGAAGCTATCTCATCTGAGCGTTTTAATTCCATATATGTGTTTTTAAAGGATGTTCTTATATAAAAGTCATTGAAACTGAAACCAACAAATACAATTGTATAGTTTTTAAAGATATATTTTAAATATTCCTCGACATCCTTAGCGCCGATCTTCTGACTTACAGATGGATAATATTTTACATAGTCATCTGTTTTAAAAATTATAAACCTTTCATCAGCTCTCCCGTGAAGGTATACAATAGATTCCTTTAAAAACTGCTCTTTCATACTAAATTCAGGTAAAGACTCTACGTAGGGTGACTTGCTTACGCTCTCCACTTGGAATTTCTTCTTAAATGCAGATTCGAAAGTAGTATCAAAATTTGTCGTAACTATCCAATTGGTAGTTGTAACGATTTCAAATTCTTCAGTTGAATAAGGAACCTCGGTAGGGTTTATGTTATCTTTTATTACTTTGTAATATTCATCTTCTCTATTCTGTTGTTTTAGAGAGTTAAAAATTTTTTGAGCGATATCTGGAAACTCTTTTGGATTAACATTATCAATATCAAAATTATCTAAAGGATTTGCCTCGAGTAATGCTTTTAGCAATGAACGCCAATCAGGAATTCCAGCTTTACGGGGGACACCTGCCCCTGCAAATACTATAAAATCTTTTTTTGCCAATTCTTTTGCGATAGACATAATATTTTCAGTTATCATATTCTATTTCCAGATTTTCCACATTAATTACCCCTGAAATTAATCCAGGCAATAAAAGGTCACGGGTATTTTTTAAATTTTCGATTTGCGATTGTAAAATTTCGATTTGTTTATCGAGTGAGCCAACCAACTCATCGAATTTTCTATCAAGGCTTTCGTTTGGAACAAGAAATTTTATATTACTCATGTCTTCCTTTGTAACGGCATTAAAAATTGATCCACCACCCATAGAATCTTCATCTACAAAAATGTTCTTCAATTGATAAAATAAAAAAGATTGCAGTAAGCTTTCAGGTCTAAGAGCTGCTAAACCTCTGCCAACGATTAATTTTGCATTTGCTATATTTATTCGCCCAACAGGAGCTCTAACGCTTACTAAAACATCTCCTTCGTCTGCAACTCGTTTGTCCACAGTGCAGTATGTCTTATGAGTTGGAAACCTCGTTCCAAAGTCTTTTACTCCTTGATGGAAGAGAAGACCTTCACCGTTAGTATTATAAAATTTTGAGCTTGGGGACTGCCCCATCACAATGTTGCACACACCGCCCAACCTCTTCACCACCCACCCCTCCTGTATCTTCCCCAATTCAGAATCCACCATTTTCACCTTCTCGTGTCCGGGAAATCGAAACTTAACAAACCACTCTTTGTAAATGGTCTGTGCCATCTCTTCTAAAATCTTTATCCTGCGGGTGTTGTTCTCAATCAAATCATCATAAGCCGAAAGAATAGCAGCGGTTTTGCGCTGAATGGGGAGAGGATGATAAGGTATTTTTACTAGTCTTAATTCACTTTGTTTTATACCTAATACCGTTGTGCCTGTAGCTCTTGCTTTCAACTCTCCTTGTACAAAGGGTGATCGTAACGCATAAAAAAAATAAGATTGATCCACTGTAAGAGGGTCCCCTCTTAAAAGAATTACTCTTTGTGCAAGGGCAACTCTTTCAGAGGTCCGCAATTGAGCAACTTCTCCTAATGGGGCTTCGGTTGTAATAAGGACATCTCCTATTTTTGGTAGTCCTCTACTCATCCATGAGTTGTAGGTGTATTCTGAAACATATTCAAAGTTAGCGGTTGAGTTTCATATGGAAGTGGGACACTTTTGTGTGTGACGGAAGTATCT
>CAZOEM010000212.1:0-5502 GCA_964578735.1 uncultured Halobacteria archaeon
CGCAGAGGCATCAGAAAAAACAAGTAATGGTTGGAACCGTCTTAAAACTCTGCGTTCTCGGCGATCTCCGCGTTGATAAATCACTGACTTTTTCGACTGTGCCCAAACAGTTAAATGCAATTCAAAAACCGTCAGCATTACAAAACCTCATACCTCGTATTCCTCTGTGCCACGGGTCTGCCAACAGATTCCACTGCTTTTATGATCTCCACAGCCCGCGCCGGTTTATGCTCCTTCCCCGCTGCAGTAACAACATTCTCCTCCAGTATCGTACCCCCGAAGTCATTCGCGCCGAAAAACAGTGCTAGCTTAGCCACCTCGAAATCCTGCGTGAGCCATGACGCCTGCACATTCATTATCGAATGCAAAACAATACGTGAAATCGCTAACACCTGCAAATAGCGCGTTACCGCTACCGGCGCCTTTATAGTCTCGTAGAGTTCCGTATTCTGCGGCTGAAACGTCCAGGGGATAAATGCGGTGAATCCACCTGTTCTGTTCTGCAAATTGCGTATCCTAAAAAGATGCTCCACGATCTCTGCGTTTGTTTCTACATGCCCGAACATCATAGTTGCCGTTGTTTTCATGCCTATGCTGTGTGCAGTCTCCATCACGTCAATCCAGTCATCCGCACCGACCTTATTCGGGCTGATTTCCTCCCGAACCCTCTCTGATAGAATCTCCGCACCCCCACCAGGCAGAGAATCGAGCCCGGCTGCATTTAACCGTTCAAGTGTGTCCCATATACCAATACCTTCGTTTTGCGCAATGAAATATATCTCCGGAGGCGAGAGGCTGTGCAGTTGTACAGTCGGGAATTCTCGCTTTATTGTCGAAAACAAATCCTCAAACCATTCAATCTCGAGTTCTGGGTTATGTCCGCCCTGAATGAGTATTTGCGTGCCACCAACTTCAACTGTTTCACAAACCTTCCTCAAAATCTCGTCCTTACTCAGGACATAACACTCATCGCTATTTTTTGCATAAAACGCGCAGAATTTGCAGCGGGATACGCATCGGTTTGTATAGCTTATGTTTCTATCAACAACGAATGTCACAAGCTCGCCACATCTCCTCCTCCTTATTTCATCCGCAATTTTACCCACAACGGGTAATGGCAACTCGAACAGATGCTTCGCTTCTTCAAACCCCAAATCTATGCCTTCTAGATTCTTAGCCACATAAACCTCAGAGTAATCCGTATTCATGACACTTCTCCCCAAACAGTTCAAGCCCGCTCTTTTCTTGCGCCCCCATCCGGAACGTAAGTGATCGGAAATACAGTGCGAGAAATTCTACCCGCATTCCAAACTTCTTCTCCGCTTCCGAGACAACCAGATCAACATTACTAGTCCCCCACTCGACTGATTCCATCACTTTACGGTTTACTTCACTCATATCCTCCTCTTTACGCGAAACGGAAATCCCAAACACCATGGGATAGCCGGTTAATTCATGCCATTCCTCGCCCAAATCCATGACCACCTTATGTGTCATCCGCGCCTTGATAGCTTCATCACCAATAACAAGTGCATAATTGCAACGCTTAAGTAATTCGCTTGCTCTTCCTTCATTCCGAACCACAACCCTGTTTTTCAGCCCCTTCTCTCGTAGAATGATTTTAAGTAAGTTAAGCGATGTTACCGTTTGATTCGTTACTGCGATAGACCCATTGTCACAATCAGGCTTTTTACCATTTGAAACGATAATAACACTCAAAACGCTATTCTTCGAGGCGACACAGAACTCATAGCTCTTCAATTTAGCCCTGTTCTTTATATAATAGAACGAAGGAACGGGTGCGAAATCTATTTCACCTTTTTCCACCATCAGGGCAAGCTGCTTTGGCAATGCTTCTATTACCTTCAGCCCGTTCTGCTCAAACTGGTAATAGGGTAGATAGTTATTCACGAACCCGAATTTACCTATTTTTACGCTCATTGATACACCCTCAAGAGATTGTAAAATGTGTCTCTTTCCGCAGGTACTTTATGTGCACCCGTCACAATAGCCCTAATCTTATCCCTATGGAGCATAAGCGGTGTTTTAGCACCCGCCGCATGTGTAACCCGCTCCTGCATAAGCGTTCCATCCAAATCGTTCGCACCATAGTTCAAAGCGACTTGCGCAAGTTTCTCGCCTAGTGCAACCCAGTAAGCCCTTATACTCGTAAAATTCCGTAGCACAATTCTTGAAACTGCAATCGTTTTGAGAATATCAATCGGGTTCGTTTTCTCTTTGACTAGTCCGGCCGCTGCTAGTTCGGTGTTTCCCGGATAGAAAAGAAGCGGGATGAAAGAAACGAACCCACCTGTTTTCTCCTGTAACTGCCATAGTTTGTACAGATGAATAGCCCTGTGCTTCGGCTTTTCTATATGCCCAAAGAGCATTGTGGCATTGCTTTTTATTCCTTTGCTATGGGCTATTGCCATTATCCGAAGCCATTCATCAGCTTTGAGCTTCTTCGGACAGATAACTGAACGGATTTCATCATCGAGAATCTCCGCGCCACCACCTGGCATTGCTTGCAATCCGGCATCCTGCAACCTTGAGAGCACTTCCTCTACGCTCATTCCCCCCACCTGCGAAAGGAAATCTATTTCCGTTGCGGTCAATGCTTTGATGATAACGTCCGGAAACTTACGCTTTATCTGACCAAAAATCTCTTCGAAGTATTCTATGCTCAGTTCCGGATTGAGTGAGCCGACGATATGTAGTTCAGTAGCCCCGATTTTTATCGCTTCTGCAACTCGCTCAAGCACCTCATCAACGTGCATAAGATACGCATCGCTATCTCCGACATCGCGGTAGAACGCGCAGAGCGGGCATCGTGAGACGCATATGTTCGTATAGTTTATATGCCGGTTGACAACGAACGTTACGATATTTCCATTTAACCGGTTAAAGGAATCTGCAAGTTCCCCGAGCTCATGGACGTCCCAATCGAAAAGCGCTTCAATCGTTTCCGGTGTCCACTCGCCCATTTTTGTGCTCCACTAACATTTGAGAATATACTTTTGGCTTCTATTCTATTTTACAATTATATAAACCTATTCTTTTATGTTCATATCCGTTTGTGAATATAATGGGTCGCGAGTGTATGACGGAAACCCGCGGTTAGAAAGAGATAATGCGATGCAGTAGAGGCAAATGCACGAAGCCGGCGATAATATATCAGAAATATTCGGGGCTGCACCTATGCGAACCCCATTTTATTGCGGATGTAGAGCGGAAAGTGAAAAAGGCGATGCGGAAGCAGTCGATGATAGTGTATGGTGATAGAATTGCAGTAGCATTAAGCGGGGGGAAGGACAGTTCAGCCCTTTTGTATATGCTGAAGGAGAGGATTTTTCATAATCGAAACGATTTGGAATTCTTTGCGATTGCCGTGGATGAGGGCATAAAAGGATTCCGTTCGGCAACACTACGAAATGCGGAAAAGGTGGCAAAGGAATTAGAAATCGACTGTTTTATTTATTCTTTCGCACATGAGTTCGGATTTACACTGGACGAAATCGTGGCGAAATCGTTCGACCAGGCACCGTGCACGTTCTGTGGCGTCCTGAGACGGCGGATATTAGAGGTGAAGGCGAAGGAATTGGGCGCTACGAAAGTTGTAACCGGACATAATCTGGATGACGAAGTGCAAACGATCTTAATCAATTATGTACGCGGCGATATTGGGCGCTTAGGACGGATGCAAGGTAGTCGAGCGGAGTTTGTTCCACGAGTTAAGCCGTTAAGGGACGTTTATGAGAAGGAGGCTGCTCTGTATGCACTTGTAACCGGAATACCGGTACATACAATTCATTGTCCTTACGCCTCGCTTTCGTTCCGTGCCTCGGTGAAGAGTATGCTGAACGAGTTAGAGAGAAAACATCCGGGGACAAAATATTCAGTGTTGCGAGGCTATGCAAGAGTGTCTGAGTTCTTACCGGCGGTGCAAACAGAACGAAAGCTTTTGCGCTGTGAACTATGTGGTGAAGCATCTGCAGCACGGATATGCAAGGCTTGCGAGATAATAGGGAAGATGGTATCTGCTCAAAAACATGTGGATTTTTGAGCAGATAATGCAAAATTTCAAATGCAGAGTGCAAAGTGCAAAGTGCAAAAATCAACGTTCAACAGATGGCGTTAAGGGGCGCTTAAAAATTAAAGTCAAAAGAGTCCATTTCCATTCCCGTTTTATATTTTGCTTTTGGCTTAGCAATGCAAATGCGGCTAAAGGCGTAAAATGCTTTTAAACTTGGAATTAAGAGGTGGAACAATTAATGTCCCTTTCCGTTTTCCATCCTGGTATTCCACCAACACCTCTTCCTCGGTACGAGCATCAGAATATCGCGCGGTCAGCCTTGCTGCGAGTACAATTGCTTCTTTCTCCTTTGAACCTTCTAAAATCGTTAGTGGGCTTCCGTAACCAGGCACCACAAAAACATAATCTTCCGGACGCTTCAAATCAGATAGAAGCGTATTCTCCGCTTCATTCCTACCTACTATGAATTTAGAAGAAGCGAGCCTAAAATGCCTGCCTATCTTAAGTAACGCGAGATCGCTCTTTGTTACTGTCTCCTTATGCGTGAATAAATCCTTAACTTTTGATACAAATTCCTTGTTTGTTAGGAGACAACCGCCGGCAGGCGAAGGATAGTGCAGGTTAAACTTCTTTGCGAGTGCGATCTGAGGCTTTCTGCTTTTACCCTTTATATCTAATAGCCTGCTACGGTCTATCCAGCCTTCGCACTCAGGAATAGTTTTCGGTAATAGTTTTGCTGATAGCGGTCTCAGGACCATACCTTCTAATCCCGCTTCTCTATCCTCTATTTCTAATGCTTTCTTGTGCTGACTCATTGGTCTTTCTCCAAGAACATCGCCTGTGAAGATGAATTCGGCACCTATTTCTTCCGCGATCCTTTTCGCTTCGCGCAGCATGTAACTATGACAGTCTATACAGGGGTTCATTCCCGTGCCATAGCCGTACTTAGGGCTTCTTATTATTTCGATGTATTCCGCACCTGCTTCTACATGTATAAGTGAAATCTCAAACCACCTGGCTACAGCACCAGCATAATCCCTCTTTTCCGCTGCAAATGGCAAAATAAGTTGCAATGCTACGACTTCTATTCCCTGATCTAAGACAAGCTTGGTTGCCAATATCGAATCCAAACCACCGGATAATAATGCTAACGCTTTCATCACTTTTTCTTTTTAGAAAAAAGAAAAGTTGTTTCTTTAAACTTTCTTCTCCAAAGAAAGGTTGTTGCCAAGATATTTATTGATAATAGAGGCTGTCCCACAATTACCCACATTCAATAGAAATTATACAAAAGTACAAACATCTGAAAAACGCATTTTTTCTAACTCACAGTACAATTATAGCCAAAGTTTTCTCAAATTGCAAAAATACCATTTAGAAGAATACCTATCTTAGTTCCAACCAAAATTAAACCGAAAGGTTTTTATTATGGCATGCACAACTATTCTTTAGTTATAAAATTGAGCAGA
>CAZOEM010000213.1:0-5495 GCA_964578735.1 uncultured Halobacteria archaeon
TATGTAGGTGTCTTTTTTGGTTCTGGGCATGCTTTCCTTTTTTCCGTTTGTGATATGTATATATACTTTAACGTCGCCCTATAGAGAAGTTCATTACCAGAGTCAACAAGGTAGATCTCTAAATGGCCTTTACTTTCAATAACCCCGGAGAATTGGGCAAACGTATTTCGTGGAATTTTCTCAGGTGGCTTGTGCCACCAGCCCCACCAAACATAGCCGTATTTTCCGATGAGTTTACGGTGTTCTGAAATTGTATCTTTAGTACCGAGATCGCGAAATCTTAAGACCATACTTGTAGGTATGACTTCCCTCCTGTTTTTGATAATGCAGATACATCTATAAATCCCGCCTTCTATTTAAACTTTACTATCTTTTACTATACGAGCATTTGGATCGTCCTTCACTGTATTCTCAGTATATTCGTCTTCCGACTCGATTTTTGTCATTATTCCCTCAGCTTTTTCCTTCTCTTTCTTCTTGGGGTCGGCCATATCTTCACGAGTGATTATGCCTATGAGCTTTTTCGACTTGCAAGACTAGTAAGCTCCTTCATGTGTGCTGCGAGTTATGGCAAGTCCCAAGATAATAACAATAATTAGGTAACCTACTATATATGTGTCACTATAAAGCTTATTAAAGAAGAAATTAGTGCGACAGGTGGCAGATAGATAGGGGACAAGAATGAGGCGAATTGGATTTCACAATCGGGAAAAGGAGCTAAAAGAGATCAAGAACCTGCTAGATGCAGAACCATCCCTGATCACGTTCATCTACGGCCCGATAAACAGTGGGAAGACAGCACTAATTAACTGTCTGATCGAACAATTACCGGATGATTATGTTGTTTTCTACATAAACCTCAGAACTAAATTGTTAGCGAGTTATGATGATTTCATCGAATCGCTGTTTGAGATGGAACTGGAGATCGAAGAGAGAAATAAGAAGCGGAAAGAAACACTGAAGGAACTGATTTCTTCTGTCACGAAGGTTGCTGGCATACCGATAAACCGCGAGTTTCTTGATTACGTCTTCAAGGACAAGAAGCCAAAGAACGCATTTTCGTACATAATAAAACTCTTCGAGGCAGTGCGAGATTCCGGGAAGCAGCCAGTTTTGGTTTTAGATGAGTTACAGAAGATAGGGGACGTAAAAGTGAATGGCCCGCTCATCTACGAGCTGTTCAACTTTTTCATAGACCTGACGAAGGAGTTGCATCTGGCGCACGTCTTCGTGATCACTTCTGATTCGCTATTCATCGAACGCGTTTACAGCGAGGCAATGCTGGAAGGGCGGTGCAGGTATCTGCTGGTGGATGATTTTGACTATGAAACAACGATGGAGTTTCTGGGCCACTATAAATTTACTAAAAAAGAGAAAGAAGCGGTATGGGAATACTGTGGCGGCAAGCCGGTGTGTCTGGTCGAGTTGACGAATGCGAAAATGTGTGCAAAGGAGATAGAGGGAGAGGCTAAAAGGCTGCTAAAGATTAGAACAAGTCAAATACAATCTTTATTCGATGAAATAGCACTTGGAAAGGTCGAATATTCGGAAAAGGCGATAACAGATGAGTTTAAGTATTTTGAGAAAGATGAGATTGTACGATATGATCGGATAAATAAAGAGAAATTATTCCTTGTTGGCAGAAATGTATTGTTTATTGATCCGACACAGCGGATATTAAAGCCGCAATCGCGGCTGAATCTGCTTGCTATACGCGAGGTGATGAAGGATACGAAAAACGTATCTGCTCAAAAACATGTGGATTTTTGAGCAGATAATGCAAAATTTAAAATGCAATTTTTTTATAATTCATTAGGAGGTCATGGATAAATAGATGTACCCAAAAGTTAGGATGAGGCGTTTGAGAGCTTTGAAGCTAATAACAGAAACCAAAGTTTCCATAAACGATCTGATTCTCCCGCTGTTCATTGACGAGACAATAACAGCCAAAAAGCCGATTGAGTCCATGCCCGGGCAGTATAGACACCCAATAGCAGGAGTAGTAAAAGAGGTCTCAGAAGCACGTTCGCTGGGCATAAAATCGGTGCTGCTGTTTGGAATACCTGCGAGTAAGGATGAAACAGGAAGCGAAGCATTCAATAACGAAGGTGTGGTACAACGCGCAGTTAGGCGGATAAAGCAGGATATTGATGATATTGTTATTATTACCGATCTGTGCCTTTGTGAGTACACAACACATGGGCATTGCGGACTTGTAGAGGCAGGGCAAGTGCTCAATGACCCCACACTGGAAGTCCTGGGCAAGATAGCGGTAAGTCAAGCGCAATCGGGTGCGGACATTGTCGCCCCTTCTGGCATGATGGACGGTATGGTAAAGGCGATAAGAGCGAAACTAGACGACGCTGGCTTCTCCGATACTGCTATCATGTCATATGCCGCGAAATACAATTCCGCTTTATACGGCCCTTTCCGCGAGGCGGCTGATTCGGGCTTCCAATTCGGTGACCGGAGCAGCTACCAGATGGCGTTTGCTAATGCACGGGAAGCGCTCAGGGAAGTGGAACTGGACATACAAGAGGGTGCGGACATCGTAATGGTGAAACCCGCTCTTTTATATCTCGACATTATCGCTAAGGTGCGTGCAAGGTTTGATGTTCCGCTGGCTGCTTATAGCGTCAGTGGCGAGTATGCAATGCTAAAAGCAGCATCCAAGAAGGGATATTTGAAGCACAATGACGTAATGATGGAAGGTTTAACAGCGATAAAGAGAGCAGGTGCTGATTTGATTATCACTTATTTCGCAAAAGAAGCAGCAAGGGCATTAAAGAGATGAAGAAAGAGGAAATCCTGATAGAGGCACTACCGTATATCCGTGAGTTCTACGGTTCGAAAGTAGTGATAAAGATAGGCGGGCATGCATTAGTAAACGAAAGCATTATGGACAGCATCACGCAAGACCTGGTGCTGCTCAGGTTCGTTGGAATATCGCCCATCGTGGTGCATGGCGGTGGTCCGGAAATAACGCGGATAATGGAGCGATTGGGCAAGAAGCCCAAATTTATCGGCGGGCTTCGCATCACAGATGACGAAACAATGGAAATAGCCAGTATGGTGCTTGTAGGCAGCATTAATGAGCGTATAGTATCCCTTATCGGGAAGCATGGTGGTAAGGGTATTGGTTTATCAGGTAACGATGGCAAGTTAGTCGTAGCGAAGAAGAAGCAGAAGCATACGGTCGAAGGCGTGGAACTGGAAGTTGACCTCGGCTGGGTAGGTGAGATAGAGTCTATAAACGCGGAAATAATAAATATAACCACTGCTGAAGATTATATCCCCGTTATATCACCAATAGCGGTGGATGATACGGGAAACAGCCTTAACGTAAATGCTGATTTGGTGGCTGGCGAGATGGCATGTGCAATAAAGGCAAAGAAGCTGGTATTGCTCACTGATGTGCCTGGCTTGATGCGTGATCCCGCTGACTTTTCTTCTTTGATCTCGCATGTGACGGCCTCGGAAATAGAAGAGCTTATAGCAACTAAAATTATCGGTGAGGGCATGATCCCAAAAGTAGAAGCTAGTTTAAAAGCGGCTTCTGGCGGCGTTACTGCCCATATTATTAATGGTCGGGAACCACATTCCATTTTGCTTGAATTATTCACTGATAGTGGTATCGGGACGATGATCGAAGGGATAACGTAATTGTATTTGTTGTAATAATAAATATGAATAAGAGCGTAGCTTCTGGAAGCGTTTTTGATGTTTTGGTACAGTTTGGGATAAGAATAATATGAATTTTTGACAGGAAGTCAATGTGGAATTACGCTATGGTAGTTTAATTTGCAAACACGATGAAAATGTTGGGTACGATGGATGAAAATCATCCCTCTTCTCCATACTATGGCTAATTGGTTTATGCGGTCACATGCTGTTAAAATCTGAATTCCCCACTTAATATAGAGTTCTATATCAATGTCAACCTTTAGGCTTTGTGATTTACCAGGCGGTGAGCAAGGAAAAGCAGTTACAAATATAAGCCGATTAGATAACCATCACGACAGAATAGAAAAGCATATATGGCCATAGAGTTAACTTTATCACTAAAAAAGGGACCACTTAGGGTCTTTATACTAACTCTATTTTTAAGGGCCGGGGGAAGAAAGCTCGCTTCTTCCTACGTGATAGCGAGCGGCGAAAAGATTGATTTATTTAAACTGTCAAATAGGATAGACAAGCATTTTAGGTTAATAGATAGGCAGAATGTGTATATTAGTGAACCACATGCTATAGATGTCGATTCAAACGAAAGAGCTGATACATTCATACAATGGCCTCCTCTTGATCTTCCACTTCTTAGTTATATTCTCGCAGCCAACTTGTTGACTATTTTTATTGGTTATGTTGCAGAACGTAAAATACTAAAAGAATTTATATATTATTTTGTCTACCTGTTCCTAATTGTCTCAACGCTTCTTATCTTTTTTTCGGTTGCCATTCATTGGGTCCCGTCACTCCACAAGCAATTAATAATGAAGAAGACGGTTAATCTACAACCCGCCTCGTAATATCCACTACCGGCTTAACAAAACCCTTCCTTACAGCAGTTCGCAGCCATTCATTACCCCTTATCACTTCCGCAAGTGGGGGACTCACATCATAGTACAAATTGACAATTGCTCTACCTGGTGGGTTGGGCATCAGATAAATATCCCGGAACGCTCTCAGAACGTCTATATCCTCGTGCAATAGCGTCCCATAGGCTGCTGTTGCTATGAAACACGGCGATGTTACAGTCCATGTCCATGTCTGCATGTCGGTTCCGTTCGCATTCGTTACAATCGCAGAGACGTTCCAGGTGCCATTAACTGCGCTCGTATTCGTGTATGCTGCTGCTGTTACACTTGCATTCGGCTGAACTTCCGTGCCGTTTATCTGCCAACTAACATCCACTGTTTGATTGATTGTGATGCTAAATGTTCTTGTTGCACCTACGTAATCGTCAACTGGCGATTTCGGGGCATGCGAAATTATTTCCGGGGGTGTCACTATATCAGAGATATAGTATGCATATTTCAACTCGTCATTTGTCCAGTCGAAATAGCTAATGTGGGGATAGTCGTTTGTATCGAGCGCTATTGATGTATAACCGCCTACATCGCCAGTAGAATCCACGGTCTCTATGTTCCACCCGCTGCCTGTCCATTTCGCATACTTCAAAAATGCATTAGTATAGCCGAAATAGCTAATGTGGGGATAGCCCGAAGAATCGAGTGCTATTGATGTAAACCAGCCTACACCGCCAGTAGAATCCACGGTCTCTATATTCCACGCGCTGCCGGTCCATTTCGTATACTTCAAATCGTCATTAGTACTGTCGAAATAGCTAATATGCGGATAATCACTTGTATCGAGCGCTATTGATGTATAGTCTCCCACATCGCCAGTAGAATCCACGGTCTCTATGTTCCACCCGCTGCCTGTCCATTTCGCATACTTCAAATCGCCATTAGTAAGGTCGAAATAGCTAATGTGGG
>CAZOEM010000214.1:0-5494 GCA_964578735.1 uncultured Halobacteria archaeon
AGGAGTATTTCGTGCAAGCGGTGGACATTTATGGTAATGTGGCGGTTGATGATAATGAAGGGCGATATTATCCTGAAAAATGTGGAAGTCCTGGACGACGAGTCAAATGAGGGTAGCGCTAAGAAACATGAAAGCTATATTTCAGGATTGAAGACGTTTAATCTCTCTTTATCGGCGGATCTAAGTAGATTTCCGTCAGAACAAACGAACTCGTCTATCTCTGGTCTCCTACTCATAGCGGTATATAGATGTACCGCATCATTGATAGGGATGTGATGCTTAATTATTAATTCAATGCTGAGAGAAATGAATAAAGGGTTAATTGTCTCTAAAATCAAAGAGCCTTTTTCAATTAATTCTCGGACATCAAGTAAAAATCTACCAAATATCTTTTCAAATTCCTTTGCATCGATTACTTTTATTCTGATCCATCTATCAAAAACAGATACTGCTTCTCCAATCATTAAAACAGAGGAAATTAAAATACACACTCCCTCTCTTGCCTCATCAACCAGATTTTCAACTTTTTCGCTTCCTTTTTCAAATTTGGGTTTCCCATAGTATTTAACAAAAGCGGATGTGTCTATATACCTGATTTTAATCATATCGTACTGATTCCTCACGTATCTTTGTGACCGCCTGGGATAAACTTTCACCTGATTTTTTGCTTGCCCTTTTTGTTATTTCTCTTACTTCCTCTAAAGACCCGGCATTTGTACCATAGCGATAGACAAGCTGCCTAACAGAATCTGTAACCGTTTCTGATTGGCTCTTATAAATACCTCTATCAACCTGATACTTTGCTACCGCCATTATACCGTCACTGATATTTGTCATTTCAACCTTTTTAAAAATTTACATTGACATTAATTATCTTCTTCTGTACAACTATAAATATCTTCTTCCTTTTATTTGTTTACTATTGCGAGTCGAAGGGAGATGTTAAAATCTTTCTGCGTGCGGAGGGTATTTATAGTAACAGTACCATAGATGAGAACAAGGGGTGATACTATCCAGAAAAGAAAGAGGAGGGAGGACTTGGACGATGAGCCGAATTGATAGGGAATTAAAAATTATTGCAGTTGTATGTTTTAGCCTGCTGTTATTGGTGGGATGCGCTTCTGCTGCCTCGCTTGTTGTTAGCAAGACCGCTCCTGCTTGCACATTCGGAGATGAATATTATACGTCAATCCAAGCTGCGGTGGATAGAGCTAAAGAAGGGGATGAGATTATTGTTTGCCCGGGAACGTACAAGGAGAATATAGAAGTGGATAAAAGCTTAACAATTCGGTCTATGAATGGATATGATTCTACGATTGTTCAAGCTAAAAAACCGGACAAAGATGTCTTTGAAGTGACAGCAGATTATGTGAACATAAGTGGGTTCACGGTGGATGGTGCAAAAGGCTGGTTGGCGAGCGGAATAGGTCTCCACTACGCAGACTATTGCAATATATCGAATAACAATTGCTCAAACAACAACTATGGCATCTATGCGCAATATTCGAGCAACAACATCATAACAGGCAACATCTGCTATAATAACGCGAAGGGCATCTTCCTACAGTATGATAGTTCAAACAACAACCGCATATCAAACAACATCTGCACTAACAATTGGAAAGACATCTTCCTCAGGGAGTCAAAAAACAACAAATTAAGCGGCAATGAGTTTGAGAATGGAATATATATGGATGGATTTATCGATGGTGACTCTTTGAGCGATTACACGCATGAAATAGACACGAGCAACACAGTAAATGGAAAACCGGTTTACTACTGGAAGGATATGGGTGGTGGAAGAGTTCCTGATGGTGCAGGGCAGATAATACTTGTTAATTGCAAAAATGTTGTCGTTGAAAATCAGAAGTTGAGCAATGCACAAAATGGCATACAAATCGCTTTCTCTTCTTATATCGCCATCTATAACAACACCTGCTCTAATAATCAAAATAGTGGCATCCTACTTGTGAATTCAAGCAATACTACTATAGAGAAAAACATCGTTTCTAATAACGGTTTTGGCATTTATTTGAATTCTTCATTCAACAACATCATAAAAGATAACAATATTTTAAACAATAGATTTGGCATTTATCTGGCATATTATTCGTTTAATAACACCATAGGGCATAATGTTGCAAAATCAAATTATTGGGATGGCATTGCGTTATATTCTTCAAGCGATTACAACACCATAGAGAAGAATATCGCTTCTTCAAATAACGGAGATGGCATTTCAGTATCTGAAAGTGATAACAATATTATAAAAAACAATACCGCTTGTGAGAATGAAGGTAGTGGAATTAAGTTACAGGATTCATCAGGGAATGAAATTAGTCACAATGTTGTCAATAATAATGTGCTGGGCATTGAATTAATTTACGGATCTAATAATACAATAATAAATAATTCCATTTCGTGTCTTTTCTACAGCATTAAGCTAGAGCACTCATTTAATAACATCATAAGGGGTAATAATATCACCAACAATAAGTGGGGCATTTGTCTACATTTACACTCGTTTAATAATACTTTAAGAAACAATGTTGTAAAATCAAACTACTTTGAGGGTATTGAATTGGACTCATCAAGCGGTAACAACACAATAGTGCAGAATATCGTTTCAAATAACGGGGATGGCATTACGGTTGATAGTTATAGCAACATCATAAAAAATAATACCGTGACTTCAAATGATCGTGGTGGGATTGAGTTACTAAACTCTAGTTATAACATCATAAAAAACAACACTGCAAACTCAAATGGTGAAGGTGGAATTCTTTTATCCTTCAACTCCAGTCATAACACCGTAGAAATCAATACCGCAAACTCAAATGATTGCTCTGGGATTAAGTTAGAAAACTCAAGTTATAATATTATAAAAAACAATGCTGCAAAATCAAATATTGAGGAAGGGATCGCGCTATATCTATCTAACAATAACATCATAAAAGATAATACCGCAAACTCAAATAAAAAAGGGCTTTATTTAGGTGGACGCTTAGACATATTTGAAAACGGCGTGATGTATGGCACGGGAAGCTATAACAACAGTATAGAAAACAATGTCGCTTCAAATAATGTTGTTGGTATTGATTTGTATTTTTCAGATAATAACACGATAAAAAATAATATCGCTTCAAACAATAAAGATGGTATTACTTCGGGCAGTTCATGTAATAACACCATAAAAAACAACATTGCTTCAAATAATCGACTGGGCATCAATATATTTTTTAGCAATAACAATATTATGGAAAATAACATTGCCTCAAATAACTACGGTATAGCAGAAAGCGGCATTTATTTGGCCTATTCGGAAATGAATATTTTAAAAAACAACATTGTAACTTCAAATAATGGAAATGGCATCGGATTAAGTGGTGCATTTTATAATATCCTCTGGAACAACAACATCTCATTGAACCATTTTTCTGGTATCATCATCACCCTTACTAATAACAATGCCTTTTTTCACAATAATATAATTGGCAATACTATTCAAGTTAAAGCAGAGGATCTTAGCAAGTATTGGTACCATCCTGATTTATTGGAGGGAAATTACTGGTCAGACTATAATGGAACTGATGATGGAAGCGGCAGTGGAAAACATGCAGTCCAAGGTGATGGAATAGGCGATACAGATATTCCACATCCGGACATTGACTATGACAATTACCCGTACATGAACAAAAGCGGCTGGCTTACCTTTTTGGTCTCGCCAGAGTACAGGGATTTTGGCACTGTTTATCAGGGCGAACTCGTGCAGAAGACTTTTAAAATAGAAAATGTTTTTGTTTACAATAAAGGTAGAGATGATCTAAATATCTGGTCAATCACTTCAAAGCCAGACGTTGATATTTCAGGCATAGAACTACCAATAAAAATCCCAAAAGGCTCTTCAAAACTGTTTAATGTAACGATTGACACCGCAAATATGAAAGGTCATATTCTACGGGATATAGAAATCCAATCCGATGACTTAATCACACCTAATAAAACCATTTTGATCTACGGCATTGTGACACCACCGAGGCACGAGATAAGGGTTAAGAATGTAGATTTCCAGTCCCGCGCTATAAGAGGACAAATAACGTTGTTTAACATCACCATTGAGAACCGCGGCGATTTCAGTGAGAAGAATGTTAGTATTGAAATAAAAGAAGAAGATATGACTCGGGATTCATCATTAATTGCAATTATAGACCCGGAGGAAGCGAAATCAGCAATCGTAAAGTGGAACACCAATAACGTTTCTCTTGGTATCCATGACGTCACAATAGAAGTCTTAAATAAAGATCAAAACTCGTTGGCAAATATAACAGTAACAGTCACTGTTTTAGCACTCTCGCAAGCGAAAACGCTCATCGTTACTAACCATGAACGATTAGAAGGCATTGAGGACAACTTGATACGGCTTAGCCACCATCCCTCAGTAGATGGAATAATTTTGGATGTAGGTAAAGATAAAAGGAGCTCAGAAGCATATAACTCTTTTGATTCTTACCCTAACTCAGAAAATGCAAACAACGTTGCACAAGCGATAAAAGATTTGATCGATGCAACTTGTGAAGTTTACAAAAACATCGAGTACCTACTTATCGTGGGCAATGACGAAGTGATTCCATTTTATCGGATCCAAGATAAGAGCTTGGAATCGTATGTAGGGAGTTATGGCTTGTATGATGAGACGGATTACATTGAAACATACGAGCAACTTAAACGTACCACATCTGTTGGCTCTGCGTTTGATGAAAACCAATTTCTTACAGACGATTTCTATGCCAGCTTCGATTCTGAAGATTTACCTAAGGGATTCGATGGAGAGTTGTATATTCCGGATATCCCAATAGGCCGGCTGGTTGAGACTCCGGAAGAGATACGGAAAACAATAGATGTATTTACAAAGAAAGGGGCTATTGCTGAATCCATAAGGATTTTTATTACGTCCTATGATTTCATGAACGATGCTGGAGGGAGCTGTGCATCTGTTTGGAGTACGCTGAGGACTCCGGTTTTCATGGGCAAAGGTATAGAGGAACATGGCACGTACTCAGATACCGCAGAAATCATTAATGAATTGCTGAACGAAAGCAACAACATTGTTGCCATATTCCAGCATGCGGATCACTATGAGTTTGATATAGCAGAATCCCACGATTTCGTCACTTCAAATATCATATCGAACTCGTCAGCAGACCTAAACGGGTCAATAGTATATACGATGAGCTGTCATGCAGGCTTAAACGTTCCCGAAGATGAAAAGTGTAACTATGACCTTGCACAAGCGTTCATGGGTAAAGGTGTTCTGGCATACGTAGCTCCTACTGGCTGGGGCATAGGGGGCGTGGTGAGCGAGGCGGGACATGAAAGGCTTTTGCACTATTTCACGAAACATCTCTGCGAGGGCATGGACGCGGGCACGGCGTTGATGCGTGCCAAGCAGGATTATTACGCCTTTGACTTCGATTTCGATTATATAGATCAGAAG
>CAZOEM010000215.1:0-5480 GCA_964578735.1 uncultured Halobacteria archaeon
AGCTTACTCGGCGGATAAATTGACCATCAAGGAGGTATCACAGCTATTATGGTCTGCTCAGGGCATTACCGCCTCCTGGGGCGGAAAAACAGCACCTTCTGCGGGTGCTCTGTATCCTCTTGAGTTATACTTAGTTGTAGGAGACGTAGCAGGCGTTGACAAAGGCGTTTACCGGTATAGAGCAGAAGAGCACGAACTGGAAAAAGTTACGGATGGTGACATAAGAGCTGAGCTTGCGGATGCTGCTCTTGGACAGGAATGCGTAAGAGATGGTGCAATAGACATCGTATTCACTGCCGTTTATGAGCGAACGACAGGGAAGTACGGAGAAAGGGGAATTAGATATGCGCACATGGAGGCAGGACATGCAGCACAGAACGTTTATTTGCAAGCTGTCTCCTTAGACCTAGGCACGGTAGTCATTGGCGCTTTTAATGACAGCAAAGTGAAGAAAATCGTTAATGCTGGCGAGCGAGAAAATCCGCTATGTATAATGCCGGTTGGAAGAAAGGGTTAGTTAAATAATGCGGGATATAATCTGCTTCTTGACACAGATACCGATAAGAAAAGAGGTGAAGCTAGAAGAAGTGGCAGCCAGAACTTACCTCTTCCCGTTCGCAGCAGTATTGATTGGCTTACTCGTCTCCGTAGTAGCTTTCGTCTCTTTCCGATTCTTAGCAACGGGGATCGCTTCTTTGCTCACGCTTCTTGCTATTTATCTTGTCACTGGCTTGATCCATCCGGACGGATTAGCGGATTTCTTCGATGGGGTAATGGCAAGCGGAAGCAGAAGCGAGAAGCTAAAAGCGATGAAAGACGTGAAGATAGGGATAGCGGGTTTATTCGCGGTTATCTTTCTACTGCTTGTGAGTTTATTTGCTATTGAAACAGTATGTACGACTATTTTCAAGTTTGATTTCTGCGCATTTTACTCCTTCGCTTCTGTATTCATAATAGCAGAGGTTTCAGCGAAGATAAGCATGAATACCTGTATGGTAATAGGCAAAAGAGTTGAAGGAGTGGGTGGGATGGGCGCTTTGTTTATACGCTCTTCTACCTGGTCGCGATACGTAATAGCTCTTCTTTCTTCTGCGCTCATTGCTTTAATATGTACTATTTTTACTGAGCCTTTTCGGTTCTTTACCGCCTTTACCGGCATTGTAGTCGCATTCGTTGTCGTTTGGATAGCGAAGAAGCAATTCGGTGCGGTAAGTGGTGACGTCATAGGTGCTACAAACGAGCTTGCAAGATGCGTAACGCTACTTATATGGGCGATACTACTATCTTAATCAGTCTGTGAACTCTGCGGTTAATCATGGAATGATAGGCTAAATAAAGCGCCAAAACGAACCTTACGCCAGGGTCAGGATTTGAACCTGAGCGTCCCAAAAGGGACAGTGACTCTCGAGGCCACCGCATTTGTCCACTCTGCCACCCTGGCCCCCTATATCATTTGCACATAATAATATAAATTCTTTCGGGAGTTAAATTTATTGTTATCCTTTCGTCTATCTTTTATGGGTACTTTATACATACTATTCATTGTTATTTTTTAACTGTAGGTTCAACTCTTATTATTCGCACCTAAAATAGTCATAATCCGTAACGCAAATTCTTCTGCACTATCCGTAAACTTTGCGGTTATGATTCTGTCAGAAACAACTACGCTTTTATCAACGTAGATGGCACCCGCTTTCTTCAGTTCATCTATAGCTCCTCTATCAGGAAACACCGTAGCCTCCTTGCCGTCTAAGATACCAGCATTTGCAAGAACTACTGGCGCGAAGCAAATAGCAGCTAAAATCTTATCGCCATTATATGCCTTTTTAACCACAGCCCTTAGCTCTTCATCAGCCCAAAGATATTTCTTTGATCCCGTACCACCAACAATAACAAAAGCATCGTAATCCTCTACTTTCACGTCTGAAATCGTCAAATCCGGCTTTACTGTCTCTCCAAGCATTCCTTTTGCTACCGCGGTACTTGTGCTTGCTATTGTCACTTTTGCACCTTTCTCTTCAAATATCCGCGTTGGCACAAAAAGCTCTTCATCGCGGAAATCCTCTGGTGCTATGACCATAAGTATGTTCTTCTCCCCTCCTTCTATTACTGAAGACTTTGGTGTAGAAGGCGTTACCTCCTCCTTCCCAACACAACCCGCTAATATCGTAACTGATGCGATTAGCACGATGGCCATTAAAGCTGCCATTATTTTACCTTTCATTTTTCGTCACCATTTTTATTTGTCTTTTTGTACTGTTAACTTAATCATATCGGAATAAATCCGCAGATTTTTGTGCTCATTTGCGGTCTACCCGCTCGTGTACTGCGGCCATGATAATCGGCAATGCAATAGTGGCATCGCAATAAACAGTAACTGCTTTTGCGTTACTACCGACTTTACCCCATGATTTCGCTTCCTCTAAGGTCGCACCACTCAAGCTACCATCTTCCGGCGTATTAGTCGTTATCTGTATCGCGTAGTCGAAACCTTCCCGACCATCTTCCCGTGGTGGTGCTACCAATGCGGATTGAAATATAAAGTTCTTTGGCACTCCACCACCGAGTATTATCGCACCAGTACGCTCAGCATCGCAGAAGATACCTATCAATTCCTGCATGTCATCGAATACGTCCACTTTCAAGGGACACATCTGTTTATATATCCACGCATGGAGTCCAATCATGGAGTCGGCAATAGCAGGACAAAAGACCGGTACTCCACTTGCAACGGCAGACCGCAGAATAGAATCCTTATCCGTGATATTTTCGCCTATCTCTTTTAGCAGTTCCTTTATACTATAACGTTTATTCCCGGCTTCTAGAGCAAGCTTATCGAACACGCCCCTTAAAAAATCCTCTAACCTTGCAAATGCAGCGTCATGTACAATCACATCGTATATCCTATCCCTACCATGCTCTCTCAGCCATACATCATCTATTGCGGTATCAGCATTTGCATCCTCAACTATTTTATAATGATGTTCACCAAGAGCTTCTATAATGTCATGCACTAGATTTGCACCTGTCGTTACCACCACGTCCACATATCCCTCCCGTATCATATCGGCTATCACATTCCGCATCCCCGCAGGGACCATAGCACCGGCAATACCCAAGAATTTCGTCGTATTCTCTTTCAGCATGCCCTCATATATGTCTACTGCTTTTGCCAGTCTACCAGCACCGAAGGCACAATCTCTTAGCTCTCTTACAAGTCCATCTACACTCATATTCGCAGCTATTCTAGCGCCTCTTACTTCCTTTAACCTTTCGCTGTCCTCGTTGTCCATTTTACAAAAAGCATTTAGTTCAAAAAGTTTTAAAAGCTTTACTAAAGATAAATATATGCTATATACAATAAAAAAGAGAGGGGCTGTAGGGTAGCCAGGTTATCCTCCCAGCTCGGGGAGCTGGTGACCGGAGTTCAAATCTCCGCAGCCCCATACATACATACAATAAATAAAGAAGAAAGTGTTGATAAAGGAAGTGTTGGTGGATACGAATGCGCTCTTTATACCATGCGAATTTGGCGTTGATATATTTGAAGAGTTAGAGCGGTTGGGCTATCGGCATATAATCGTGCTGAAGGCGGTGATGAACGAATTAGATAGGTTAAGACAGGAATTAAAAGGCAAAGATAAGCGAGCGGCAAATGTTGGCTATTCTTTACTGCTTCGCTATCTGCATGCATCTGAACAAGAACAAATGCCTGGTAGATGCAAGGTAACGTTAAATGAGGCGGATGTGGGCGAAATGAATACAGACGAACAGATTGTAGAGGTGGCATGTAAGAGGAACGCTGCGGTCCTTACAATTGATGAGCCCTTAAAGCGGAAATTATCAAAATCCGGAATAGTAACGGTGTATTTGAGGGGTAAGAGTAGGTTGGAAGAGAAGGGATAGAAGGAACTTGCACAGAAAAGTGAAGAAGTATATTTGAAGTTTCAATCCTTGTTTTAAAACCTTCTTTCTAAAGAAAGAAGCTTTACCAAGAAAGGAGTATTTTTTGCTTCGCAAAAACATGGTATTAGTTTTTGGTGAAGTGTTACTTCACCAAAATAAACTTATTTTGGATTAAACCTTTTTCTAAAAGGTTTGATGTTTCAATCCTTGTTTTAGTGGATTTAGCTCTTCGACGTGGTTTCACGTGTACACATCGTGGTAATGTCCTATGTTTCAATCCTTGTTTTAGTGGATTTAGCTCTTCGACTTGCTTGCTGCTTAACTATCTGATCTACCTTACGTGTTTCAATACTTGTTTTAGTGGATTTAGCTCTTCGACGTTAATATACATAGCTGGTCCGTATCGCGGGGATAGTTTCAATCCTTGTTTTAGTGGATTTAGCTCTTCGACTGCAGCGATTTCCCCTTCTTTACCCTCTTTTTTCCTATTTCCTTGCTCCTTTTCTTCATCATCTTTTCACATATACTTTTTATTTAACTATATATAAATACATGCTCTAGCTAACAACTTTCGCTAATACTTCGCCCTTCGCACTGTCCCGAACCCTCTTGAAACCGACTTCCCCAGCCCCATGTAATCGGGGATACTAAAATTCACCATGAACACGCCCAAGAACCCTATGAATGGCGTGCCTTTGATCATGCACTTCTGCCGTCTCAACCTACCGATTACAAGTCTTATATCGTCCATGACCACATAGTCCAGCCCTTTCGATGCCGACAGGATATTACCGATGAGCGTCCTTCGTAATAGCTCTCTGCGCTGTTCACGCTTGGATTCTAAATATTTTTGATAGTTGGTCTGACTCAATGCGATCCAGGGCGTGATGAATTCATAACTCAATATCTCCGTGGCGATACCGAACGCCTCCTCTTTTAATGCTATGCCGCGTTCTACAATTGTGTACTCGTTTTCGCCTAATTGTATCGTGTCGTATTTGTCGTAAACGGCTTTTAAAACTTCCGTGCCTTCTTCTATGCCTAATACGATTGCGGCACCTTCCAATATCTTGTACTGGATACGCGGGTACCGGTAAAGGAGTTTGTCTACGTTTATATGCTGATGCAGTAGTGCATATTCGTTGAACCTCGTGGCGAAGAAGCCTCTTAGTTTCGCAGCGGATGCTTCTACTGGTCTGTCCGATTTCAAAGTTAGCTTTAAGGTTTGGAGGTGCATGGGATCACCTAAAAAGTTAAATACTAAATGCCTACTTAATATAATTATAGAAGCCGAAGATAAAAGATAAAAGGAGAGATATTAATAATGGAGAGCAAAAAAGTATCTCTGGTGTCTATTACCCAGGAAGGTAGATTCTTTGTGGCTAGGTGTCCAGAACTTGGCGTGACATCACAGGGCGAATCTCTTGTGGAAGCACAGAAGAATCTCAAAGAGGCAATCGAGCTTTATATCGAGAGTTTCGGGCTTGAAGACCTGCCCTGAGTATCCGTTAACCCCTACTGGTTGAGTTTGGAATGAAGGTGGGACACTCAGACACATCACTATGTTATCAAAT
>CAZOEM010000216.1:0-5417 GCA_964578735.1 uncultured Halobacteria archaeon
ACTTTTAGCTGGTCCACCAGGTCCGTTGCTCTTGCTTCTTTTCCCTTCCTTATATAAAGAAAAAGATTCCCGCCACACTCAGGACAGCCCTTCAGCATTTCTTCTGTTATCTTTTCAAATTCCTTACCACATTTCAAGCATTTATGCATCTTTATTTTAGGTATGTCAGATTGCGGAAATGATCGCACTTATTAAGTCTTTATCCTTCTTCGTCGTGTGCATCATCTTCGCAGGTCCTATAACAGTTAGTCTTGTCTTCTTCCTCATATTCAAAAATCCCTTTTTAGACGGATATCCACTCATTTCTATGCCAGAAAAATCACCGTCCACCTCCGTCATTGTAAGCTCTATCAGTTTCATCTGCTCCTCTGATGTCAGACCTCCTTCCAACACCACTATATCTCCCGACTTCACTCCGTCCAGTATAAATCTTAACTTCTCAGTCGAGGCCATCGAATTTATTTTGTCTTCTGAAATCATATTCATCTTTATTTCCATTGTGTAACTCCCTCACCGGAATCTCCGCGCCATTTCCTCATATAAGTCCACCATATTCTCGCCCTTCAGTGCTGATATTGGTATGACCGAGTGCTGCGGGAATGCATTTGCTATCCTTTGTGGCGAGGCATCCACAAGGTCAATCTTATTTGCAGCGATAATAACAGGGATACCTCTTGCTTCCATGTTCCCGACGATAACAATATTAGTTTGCGTATACGGGTCTTCGGTAGAATCCATGAGTAGCACAATGCCATCAATATCATCGAGCCATTTTATTGCCTCTATAACGCCTTCCGTCGCCTCTTTCGCCCTCCTTTTCGCCTCATCCTCTTCCAAACCATAAGCCAGAAACTCATGAAAATCTATCTTTGTCGCTAATCCCGGCGTGTCAACCACATCCAGCTTCAGCTTCGCTTTTCCTCGCTTTGGCTTTACTTCTGGCTCGAAATTCAGATCGTAGTTTTGATCCTCCAATGACTTAGCTTTCAGGTCTATGGTAACTCCCGCTCTCCTGACTGCTCTTCTTGTCTCATGGGGTACCTCTGTGGCAGTCCCCACATCTTCGTTCTCATCTACAAAAGTATGGATTATACTATTTGTCAAAGTGGTTTTCCCGGCATTCGGAGGTCCGTAGATGCCAATTTTCGCCGTCCCCTTCTGAAAAAACAAAGCTCTTCTTAGCAGTGTTAAGATGCTCTTCCACCTTCTCTTCGACTTCATCTCTTCTTCCATCCTCTCTTTTTTATATAATTTAAATCTTTCTACTCGAAGATACTACCAAATTTGATTTATAATGCATTATACCTTACTCTTTCAATATACATAGATAGTTATTTATATAAAATTTAATTATTTCGCAAGGTGGGGCTAGCAGCAGAAGAGGAGGAAAAATTGTATAAACCTGAAGGTACAGAAGAAGTAATACGTGTGCGTATTCCGGATAAAAGGAGAAGGGAAATGTTGGCGATAGTAGAGAAGATGTTAGGCGGGCGAAGGGTAACCGTGCAGTGCCTGGATGGGAAAGAAAGGATGGCCCGAATCCCGGGCAGATTAAAGAGAAGACATTGGGTAAATGTCGGAGACGCAGTAATAATAATCCCCTGGGACTTTCAGGATGAAAAGGCCGAGCTTATCTACAGATATAAAAGACCACAAATGGAATGGCTAAGAAGGAAGGGCTATTTGAAGTAGAGAAATGGCTAAAAAGGGAAGAAAAGCCATTACCTAAGGGCAAGAAAAAGAATAAGGATTATCGTGATAGGAAAACTGAGCTATCTGTTCTTGACATTCCCACGTTGGAGACTCTGTATAAATTCTCAAAGCGGGGATTATTAAAAGCGTTGGGTGGCCCTATAAGTAGAGGTAAAGAAGCGGTTATATTTCATGCTATTGGTGCAAAAGAGGAGGAGTTAGCGATAAAGATGTATAAAGTTAGCACCTCCAACTTCAATGCCATGCTTGACTATATTATTGGCGACCCGAGGTTTGAAAACATAAAGCGAGACCGAAGAAGTATCGTATCTGCATGGGCACGAAAAGAGCTAAAGAATCTCAAAAGAGCTTTTGACGCCGGGGTTGAAGTGCCAAGGCCAATAGCTATTGATAAAAATGTGCTGATTATGGAGTTTATAGGTCGAAACGGGGTAGCAGCACCGAGATTGAGGGATGTTCCCGTAGACATACTCAAAGCTGATTTTGAACTAGAAGAGCTCTTTCTCCGCATCATTTCCTATATCCGGATCATGTATGAGAAGGGGACGATGGTGCATGCCGACCTAAGCGAGTTTAACATATTAATGAAAGGGTATGTGGAGCGCGAATTTGAAGGCGCTGACGTTGAGATAGAACCGGTAATAATAGATATGGGGCAAGCTACGCTTTTGCAGCACCCTAATGCCGATGCGTTCCTACTACGAGATGTGAGAAATATCGTTACATTCTTTAACAAACTTGGCTTAGATTCTTCATCCGCTGAAATAATCCGGCTGATAAAGCGATAAGATCATCATTTTTATAGAAATGAAATGAAATGAACGGGAACGAGAAAATAATAGAGACTGCTGTATGTCCTTTCTGTGCCTGTCTATGCGATGATGTGGTTATCTCGGTAGACGTAGAGCGAAACAGAATAAAAGAGATAAGAAATGCTTGCACGTTCGGTGTGAAAAAGTTCTTATCGGTGGTGAAGACCGAGCAAAGGCTAAAGCAGCCAGTAGTAGGCGGTGAAGAGACAGATTATGACGCTGCAATAGAAAAGGCGGTGGATATACTAAGGGGTGCGAATAAGCCCCTTATCTATGGGCTTAGCAATAGCGGCTATAACGCTCAGCGGGTAGCGTTAGAAATAGCGAAGCGAAAGAAGGGCGTATATGACATCACTGAATCACTCTGCCATAATCTCCTGTATTTGCAATTATTGAAGAAAGGCCCTTTTTATTCTGCTCTGCTGGATGAGATAAGAGACAACGCTCAGATCGTCATTTACTGGGGCGCTAACCCTATTGTGTCGCATCCAAGACACCTTTCCAAGTACTCTGTATATCCGGTTGGAAGGTATGCAATGAAGGGCGTGATGGATAGGGAACTGATTACTATTGATGTGGTTGATAGCGAGTTGAAGAAGATTTCGAGATGGTTCTTGCGCGTGAATCCTGGGGAAGATGCAGAAATAGCGGATATTATGCGGCGGCTGGTAAAAGGCGAGTCGTTAAGAGAACTGGTAACGGGCGAGATGGACATTGATACACTAAGGAAAATGGCAAACCGGCTGAAGAAGGCATTTTACGGTGTTATCTTCGTGGGCCTTGGTGTCTTATCAAGTGAAAACGGCTCAAAGAGCATTGAAGCGATTTTCGCTCTGGTTGATGCGCTAAACAAAGAAGGCGTGAAGTTCGTGCTGTTTCCTATGAAGGGCCATTTTAATGTGCTCGGTGCCGTGAATCTCTTGTTACGTGAGACAGGATTTCCATTTGGCGTGGATTTCTCTCGTGACTCTATCTTTGAGCCGGGAAAGACAACGGTTTTGGATGTAATTGCACGAGAAGAGGTAGATGCTGCATTGATCGTTGGTGCAGACCCTTTTTCTTCTTTTCCTATGGCGATCACGCGTAAATTGCGCGATCTGCCACTAATCTTGATAGACCCTTTTGAAACACCGACTACGCAGTTCACATCTGTTGCAATCCCCACTGCAATTACAGGTGTCGAGACGGAGGAGATAGCGTACCGGATGGATGGTCTCCCATTGAAGCTGGAGAAGATCGTTGATTGTGAGTATCCTTCGGATGGGGATATTTTGGAGCGGATACTTAAAGGGGTGAAGAAATCATAATTGCTCAAAATCCTGTAGATTTCGACCAATTGATTGCAAATTCCAAATTGAAAAAGCCAAAATATAAAATAGGGCTGGCGAGGAGTTCTTTTTACTTAAAAACACCTATTATTGCCATCTGTTGAACTTTGACTTTTGCACTTTTCATTAGTTACTCTTTTTGTGGAAACAGATAAAATGTTTATACAAATCCTCGTATAACTGTGCCTGTTCGGCGTTCATGAATATATATCCACATTTAGTGCATTGCATCTGCTCAAAACCATGAACCGTGATTTTACCATCCAGAAAATCGACATCAAAATCCTTTCGCTCTATCCTCGATCCACATCTTGGGCAACTGGTTATCTCTCCTACCTCCCCTTCCACTTCTATCCAGCCCTCTTCCCAATCACCCGTCATCAAATCATAGGGCTTCGGCACATCCTTTAGATGCATAATTATCTCTTTATTCTCCTTCTATATAATTTTTTCATCCTATCTGGTGCATCATACGCCGATATTAGCTCGTAATCACTACCTCTTATCAAATCTAATATGATTAAAAGGATTCGACCATGTGAGTTCCCCAATATTATGTATCTGTTTTTCTCTATTTTCTTCTCATATACCTTCTTATTTAAAGCTTCTTCGATTTCATACTTATCTACCTGATGATACCATATGTGCTCCATGGCTTCCTGTGTCCAGATAATGTTGTATTGTTTCTTCATTTCAGGTATTCTACTCTTTAAGCTTTTTGTTAGGTATTTGCTCAATAATAGGAAGATTACTTTTAAGCATAATTGTGGGGTCTATTTCATGTGCCTTCTCAAATGCTTCTTTTGCTTCTTTGTGCCTACCGGTTGACCTTGATATAAATTGAGGACACAATTATAGGTGAATAGTGCCATATAAAAAGTGTCTGGAATTTAGATTTTAACCCCTTATTTCAGCATAAACCAATTAGTCATAGTATATCGGTCGCTTGCAGTAAAGCGGAGCAACCGATATACCTTTATGAACAACATAGCAGTTGGTGTAGCGTCTATATGTAATACCTTGGAGGGCACTACATGTAGTTTTTGAAAGAGATAAAGACAATGATATTTACAATCAAAAATGTCCTTGGTTTATATCGAGTTTAACCCCCTACCCAACCTACCTAAAGCAATTCCTTTGTTGTACCCTGCAGCTGCAAGTTGCGGGTATATCTCGATGGCTGTATCATAGGCTACTATGGCTTCCTCATTCCTGCCCAAATCGGCAAGAGCAATTCCTTTGTTGTACCCTGCAACTGCAAGTTGCGGGTTGATCTCGACAGCTTTATCAAAATACTCTAAGCTTTCATTAAAATTATTATTAAAACAATGAGAAGTTGCGATATAATATAGTATTAAGGAATTTTTGTATCCTCTTCAAATTAAAGGGTAACTCAAATATTGCAAATATACAGAATCATCGATGATGCCATCATTTTTGACCGATGTTGTAAACGGACAAAGGTTTTATTATGCCCCAATTTCAACTAGAATATATATACCGGTAGAATAAAAGGTATTACCATGACCCTATCACAAATCGCGGAAACGTTAAAGCATCTAAA
>CAZOEM010000217.1:0-5408 GCA_964578735.1 uncultured Halobacteria archaeon
ATATTCCCACAAAAAATGATAAATCTGATCTATATTAGATACATTCAAACAAAATTTTGTTACTCACCAAGGATGAACAGCGGGATATTTATGCCATTCCCATCAAAAGAAACTATCTGAAATTTTAGAGATAGCAATATATCTAACTGATGCACCCGGACATCATCACACCCGGAACATATCTCATCATAGCAAAATGTCCAAATTGTGGAAGAAAAATGACATTCGTGTGCTATGAGAAGGGGCCCCCGACAGAAAACGAAGTTTTTGGATGTAAATTAGCTGATTGGAACCATCCAATGCTTAGCCATAGCTAACAATTGATTTGCACCCGAAGGGTGCTTTCTTGTTGGTTGTTGAGATTGATAACCTAATTTCTTATTTTTCATAAGCTTTATATATAAAGAGTGCGTTATATGTTAGCAGGTATAAACATAGGATAAAATGAACAGGGCGGGTTTGGAATTCCGGTGCCGCTTTTTCAGTGCGGGTGCGGGTGTGAAAGGCGATGAGTTTCATAGGGGAAGAATCAGGCATTCATCCATGTGCAGCGCTCGTGGGTTCTGGTTCAGGGCGATGATAGTGAAAAATCACAGAATTTGTGGAGGAGGATGCCCATGAATAATAAAGGAAAACTCTACCTTGTGCTAGTCGAAGCTTACAAGATTCAGTCCTATATATTTCAGACGGGTAAACTTACTGAGAATATCGGTGCCAGTGCATTTATCGATGAGTATAATAGGGATGGGGCTTATCATTGCTTGCATAATACCGGATGGAACGGAAATATTGAAAAAGGAGAGAATGAATTTAGATTCACAGAGGAGTCAATTATTTCTGACAACTTAGATTATGAACTGATTTACTCAGGAGGTGGCAATGTAAAGATTATCCTTCGATCTTATGATAACGCTAAGAGAATAGCGAAAGAACTTGTTTGTCTTTACCGCGAGAACACGGTTTCGGCTGATGCCACTTGGGTAATACACGAATTTGATCCAAATCATCGCTTTGATTTAATAATGCGTGAAGCGGAAATGCAAATACGGGCAAGGAAGCTTTCCAAAGAGATGGCTGTACAGCCGCGGACAATTCCACACTTGAAACTTTGCCAATCCTGTGGCAAAGAGGCGGCAATAGAACTATTTAAGGAAAGAGACCAGGAAGAGTATCTATGTCAGAGCTGCATTGCAAAGCGTCAAAAAGGCAAAGAAAAAGGTATTTTCGATTCCTTCTACTCCCCGCTTTCTAAAGATATAGACCCATTGCTTTCGTCCGCCAATGTTAGTGACTTGTATGAACTGTTGCCAAGGGAATTTGACCATCTGGCGGACCCCCGTAATTTTATCGCTATCGTAGTTATTGACGGTAACCGATTTGGCAAGAAGATACAAAAACTTATTGTAGATATCTGCGATCAGAATGGAAAACTTCGAGAATCAACAGCTAAGCTACGCGAATTCTCAAGCAGCGTTGACAAACTTGCGGAAGAGAGTTTAGCTGATGCGGTTAGTGATATGTTCAAAAGAGATTTCTATACTCTATCTGGAGAAGCTCTTCAGAAGCGCTTCATAAAACAAGGACAGTTTTTCATCCCGTTCCGTCCCCTTATCATTGGTGGCGATGATCTGACCTTTGTTTGTGCTGCGGACAGAGCGTTTGTTATTGCATTGAAATTCGCACAATTTTTGCGTCAGAAATCAGCGCAAGAGAAAGACCTGTTCGGTGAGGACGGGCTTAGTTGTAGTATTGGCATAGCCATAGTAAAAAGGCACTTTCCGTTCAGGAGTGCACATCGCCTGGCTGAGGAGCTTTTAGCCAAGGCAAAACAAAAAAACCGCGAGTACCTCAATGGCAATGATTTTTCAGCTATTGACTTTTCCGTAGTCACCACTTCCTCTGTTGACGAACTGGATAGCAGACGCGAGCAAGAACTTCTGTATTCGTTAAACGGCAAAAAGTACTGCCTGACCGATCGACCATACCTTATCGCAGATGATGAAGAGCGTATAGATGAATTTTTCACTTTAATAAAGAAAGCGAAAAAGTTGCGGAGTTACCTTGCCGCAAACAAATTCAAGGCTCTGCGACAGGTTCTTCGTACAGGCAAAATGAATAGCGAATACAAGTGGTTGGAAATGATTTCCAGATTGACAAAGGAAAAACGGCGGAACCTTAAAGATATTGAAGAGTTCTACGGTGGTTTGTGGCATGAAGGTACTTATGCTCACAAGGATGTTCTGATTAATAATTTCATCGACATGGTAGAAATCTATGAGTATCTTGGTAATCTACAAGAAGGAGGTGAATAGAGCAAATGACAAACGCAGCTATTACATATTCTGTGGAGTTCAAATCAGATTACCACATAGGTAGTGGATTTGGTATCTCAGGCGTTGTGGACGACATTTTAGTCAAGGATTCCAAAGGGCGCCTCTTTATTCCAGGAGGGACGTTTAAAGGCATTATCCGAGATGCATGCGAGGATTTAGCGAATGCCCTCAATATACCAATGTGCGATGGAACGGTAGCAGGTGGCAAAAGGATGTGCGGCGTTAATCGAAAGGGTGACATCTGCCTCCTCTGTCTGATATTTGGTACCGAAGTATTACCTTCTCATTTCAGGTTCCAATCTGCACGAAGACGTGATGCAGTCAGCGAGCTGATGGGCGATGAGAGGATGTCTCCATTCCTTCCGGCTTTGAGCAGAGTGGAAGCCCACAACAGGATAAACCGTCACACAGGCACGGCAGCCGAGAAACACCTGTTTGCTTATGAACTGGGGAGGAAGTCCGAGCCTTACCAGGCGGGTATATTCCAGATTCAGGCGTTTGACACTGAAGCACAGGAAAAAGATGCTTTTGCGCTCTTAGTTGCAGGAATGCGCTTCGTTATGAGAATGGGCGGGAAGAGACGCCGTGGCAAGGGACGATGCAGACTCCGTATCAAAGATCCGGTACAAGGGGAAAATGGGCCATACAAGTGGATGGATCTTATTGACCATCTGCCACAGCTTCTGAATAAAGGAGGGGATTTCCATGTATAATATAGAAATTGTAGTTATTCTCAAAGAACCTGCAATCTTTGCTGTTGGACATGAGGCGGGCAATCTGATCAGGACACATAACTACATCCCCGGAAATGGTATCTTAGGTGCTTTTGCAGAACGCTTTTTGTATGAACTCAAGAATAGCGCCAATGACCCTTACTTCAAACAGTTTTTCTTGACTGATGAAGTTCGCTTCGAAAACCTCTATCCAGCCGGCGGCGAACTTGAATTGTCCAGGACAACAACCCCTATTCCGCTTTCTACACTTACCTGCAAAGACTATCCTCGCCCTCGTAGTCAAAAAGAGGAAGAATTGATGGAAGATGAATATAAACATACTTATGCTGATTTCTTATTAGGTGAGATAGCCCATGAATGTGAAAAAGTTGTATCTTCCAATAATGGGCGACCTCGGAAGTGCGGTGCACCATTGAAGAATAGGGAAGGATTCTATTATACCAAAGAAAATAAGTATGATTATCGTGTCTACCCAGCCAAGGTCATCCAAATGCATAATGTAATTGAAGACGCTCGACAGCGACCGACGGAGGAAGTTGGAGGTGTTTTCTCATTTGAAGCATTAGAAGAGGATGTATTCTTTCGTGGATTCGTCAGTTTCTATGACAAAACCTTACGAAATGAGTTCAAGGAAATGCTCTTTGGGACAGAAAAGAAGATTGACCTGTCCTTGGGGCGGGCACGACGCAGGGGATATGGAGAGGCAAAACTCGATGTAAAAGCTTTCGAAAGCTTCGATGATATCCAAACGAGTCTTCTCAAGGCGGATTTTAATTCCCGATGGGATGACTTCCAAGCAAAGAAGGCCAACCATTTCTCTATAACCCTACACACAGATGCAATTGTTGCCGATAGGTTTCTTCGGTATCACACCACACTTAACGAGTCCCTATTGGCTGCTGAGTTAGATGTACCGACTGATGCGTTAAAGTGCATAAAGGTTTTCGCTCTTCCTATAACGGTAGATGGTTTCTCAAGAATACATGGGCTTCCACTTGAAAGCGAAGTAGCCATCGCTAAAGGTTCTGCCTTCCTCTTCGAGGTCAAAAAGATTGGCTTTTTCGATGCCATTAAGAAAGGCTTGCAGAGATTGGAGGAGGAAGGTATTGGATTTCGTCGTAACGAGGGTTTCGGTCGCTTAATCATCTGTGATAACTATCACTTAAGACGCAGTAACTTGGCATGTGAGGGGGATAGCAATGACTAAAACCTTAAATGAACCTGAAAAAGAAACGTTGATTTCACTCTGTCTTTCAGAAGCTATTCAAAATTTTCCTTATCCTAACGAGGAGTTCTTTGAAGTAAACTGGGGAATCTTGAAAGAAAAACCAAACTCAAGTCAGCTTAATGGACTATGGCAGATGGCTTTGAATGCTGAAAGTATTGACGGCATAGGTAAAGAACTCATTCGCAAGGTATCCAAATCGACGCTCCCAGAATGGCATGTCAGAGTCTACGATATTTTAGAAGTGCCCTCTAAGGATATGGAGCTTTGGGAATTTCTCGTTAGATATCTAATCCATATTCGGGGTGCAGAAGGAAAAGATAGCTTTATAAATGACTGGATTACCAAACATCAAGAAATAGTTAACGATCTATTGCGGCAAAATGAGTACAATGGCATTGACTGTATCCCAATATCAAGTCGACAGCGCCTTGAACTTGCACGCACCTTCATCCACAGGTTTGTTACCAAGATTATTGTCAAAAGAAAAATCAGGGAGGAATAAGATAATGGGAAGAAGAATTACACATAGAGTGATTTTTAAGGGTATTCTTACCCTTGATGCCCCATTGCACCTTGGAAGCGGGCTGGCGTCAGCAGAAACCGATGCTTTACTGTTAAGAGACACTGACGAGAAGATTTTTATATCGGGTACCTCCATCGGTGGTGCTCTACGTTCGCGTCTGGAACAGCTTATCAGAGTTGCTGTTGACCACCAGGAGAACATTGAAGATTGCAAGTGTCTTATCTGTGACCTATTTGGAACAGCAGAGAGAAGTGCATCCAGAGTTGTTGTCGAAGATGCTTATCCCACTGCTAATCGAGGATTTGCTACACCAGAAATTCGTGATGGAGTGGCTATCTGTAGAGATACGCAAACAGCCAGAGAAGGTGCAAAGTATGACCTGGAAACCATACCTGCTGGTTCCTCCTTTAATTTTGAGCTGTCTGTTGACCTAAATGATGGAGCCGATGAAGAACCGATGAGAAAAATCCTTTATATTGGGCTTGAGGAATTATGCAGTGGTAGAATCTATATAGGTGGCGACACCACACGGGGACTTGGACGCTGTCACTTAAATATAGGCAAAATTTACACACTTGATTTCCGCAATA
>CAZOEM010000218.1:0-5355 GCA_964578735.1 uncultured Halobacteria archaeon
ACGAAGTAATATAAAATTGAAAGATGGACGATTGTTGAGGATGAAGTATGTTACATCTATGTGACATCATTTGGGCCTTATTTCCCATTTCACCGAAAGGCGGGTTAAATGTAAATGACCGAACTAACGCTTTCAGGGACAGTTGTATATGGCGATGAATTCGAGGAAATGGCGGGATATGTAGTACTAGAAGATGGAAAGTTAAAAGAAATAGGTGAGGGGCAGATAGAATCAGCCGTAAAAGGCATCATAATCCCGTCTTTCGTCAATGCACATACACACATCGGCGATTCCGTAGCAAAAGAGCCTGATTTTATGCCTTTAGAGCAATTAGTGGGTCCCGGAGGGTATAAGCATAAATTATTGGCGGAAACGTCACATGAAGCGCTTGTTTCCGCGATAAGCGATACCATTGCAGACATCTTTGCTACCGGTACACAGATGTTTGCGGATTTCCGCGAAGGTGGCATTTCGGGAGTAGGCGCATTGAAAGACGCTTTTAGCCAGGTGGAAAAGCGACAGAAATTACGTGTGAAATTATTCGGCGGACCTGCGGCGGGAAAGAACGAATAAGGGATTACAAATTAGGAATTACGAATTACGAATTACGAATGGCAGAGAATAGATGAAGATGTACAAACCCCATCTCATCTCATCTCATATTCGTTTGGGATAAACCATCTAATCTTTGATGATCCGCTTCTCGATGAAATGATCGTCAAAAAGCTTTAAATATGGGATGTTACAATGAGTTAAAACAAACACAAAATATTGCAATATCTAAGTCTCTTACCATCAAAATCTCAACAAATGAATAAAAAATATAGGTTATTAATAGGAACGACTTTGGTCCTTCTACTTACAGTATCAGCCTTAGCATCCTCGAACAACGTATCTACTTCTTCAGATGTAGGGCTACTCTCCGTTGACCTAAATTTCACTGAAAAGTCATCGCTTTTGCTATCTCCTACACCTATGTCGATAAATAAAACAAAAGTTGATGTATCAGAGATTACCTATGGAATCTGGCGTGCAATATTTAGTGACAGAGTGTGTGCTATAGCGGCATGGGTAACTATAATATCCGCTGTAATATTAGCTTATAAATGGCAAAAAACTAAAAAAATAGAACTTGGAAAAAAGCGGAACGCGCGTAGTAGCTTTGTTAAGACGGGTATTATAAAGATTGAGAAGGAATTTGAAGCAGTATCCATATGTAGTGTAAATGGCTACCCTTTCGAACTTGGAGGATATACGGTTTCTCTAAAAACTGGGGAATCGTTGATAATTCCCCAGCCACTTCCAGATATTGATGTTTTTAAATATCTTATGATTGCCGGATGGGGGTTTGCAAAGAAAGACAGGTTGTTTAGCTGGGAAAATGTCCCCGGGAACGATAGCGAGAGACTCCTACTGTACCTCATGAATGATCTCAATATTGAATGGGCTGAAAATGCGGAAATCCGCAAATTCCATGATGGGATGAGCATCTGCATATCTAAAGATACAAACACAGCCGAAATAATGATGGATGAGAATAAAGAAAAAGCAATCCTTAAAATCACAGATAACCGAGTGCACAATTTAAAAGTTAAAACGGAGAACGGCAAGCTAAACATATACGAAGACGGTAAACCCATGGCGGATATCAATTCTCAAGAAGAACTTGGAGTAATCTCTTTTTTTAGTAGTGACCAACTAATGGATGGAGAACAAATAAAAATTGTTCAGCCTGGTTGGACCGGCTATACAAAGCACATAAACTTTTTAGATGCAAACCCAGATATTATTTACGGTGGTGATCCAAGCATAGAAGAAATAAGAGAAAAAGGAATCGTAGGTAAAGTAAAATCATGTTATAAAAATATCCACACGCATTGGATAGATTTAAATGTCTATGTTAATATAATTGAAATCCCAGAAGGAGCCAAACACATAAAAATCTCTTTAACAAAGCCAAATCGAACATATATCTCGTTAAATATAGCGGAGATCATACCGATTACAAAGAAAGAATGTGGTAAAATAAAGAAAGCTCTCAAAGAAGAGATACAAAGTCCTACTCTTAATCCTAAGCATAACGATTACGCGAAGGTAAAACAGCTTTTAGAACTTTATCAAAGGTTAAGAAAGGAAACGACGCCTACAGATGACGTCAAAGGCAAATTATGGTCATGCGCAAGAAAATGTATAATAGTGAAAGACATTTATACCGCTTATAAGCTTATTAAGTATGCTCTAATTTTAGAAACTAACATAGATGACACGTACTTGTTTAGCTGGGATAATGTCCCCGGAAACGATAGCGAGAGACTCCTAATATTCCTCCTGGATGATCACGATATTGATTGGGCGGGAAATTCAGAAATCCGCAAATCCGATGACGGCAAAATCATCCGCATCTTTAAGGATGAAAATTCAGCCGAAATAATGATTGATGAAGAGAAGGAAAAAGCGACTCTAAAAATCGGCGATGGCAAAAGCATCGACTTAAAAGTTAAAAAGGAGAACGGCATGCTAAACATATACGATGATACGAAGAAAAAAATATTTGAAGAGTTAATGAGCACGCTAAAGAAAAAAGCAGGAACTAAAGAATTTGAGAATGAAAGTTATTTTAAAGACGCTGTTCAATCATGCGTTATGCTCTCGCATTTTTATGGCTTAAAGGCTAAATTTGACCGCCAGCATGAGGCTAAATGGAAAAAGAAGGAAGCAGAATGCATGGAGGAGGCGGGTAAACGGATTGAAGGTAAAGTACGCGATGTTGACTTATATAAAGAGTTAATGAATCTCCAATGGAGATGTTATGTATCGGCGACAAAGAAGTATGACAAGATGTCTGACCTTCAAAAGGCGATGGAAATACGAGTTAAACTCAACGAAGTTTTTGAACGGATAACTGAGAGACATCCATTCGCATCACCAATAATAGACAATGTGTTTGAAAACTACAAGGAAACAACAAACATTATTAAAAAGTGCTGGTCTGATTCACACAGCGATAAATGCCGGAAATAGTAGTACTCTATGAATCCGTCCAACTTCTCCAACAGGTGGTTGGTGTTTTTTATTTGTCATGTCAAACCTTTTTCTTTTATATTGTAAACATTATCCCTTCTCTGATTTTTCTCTCCACAGCCTTACCATAAACGAATATTCATCTATTGCTGCATAGTCTCTCTCCTTTCCAGGGTATGCAACCGCGCGTATACCAGCCTGAGGCAGGAACCGCTTTATATTCATGCCAAAAAGGAGCATTCCGGCAACCGTCGGGATAGATATACCGTTCGCCTGTGTCATGAGATCCACAGTCTCAAGCAGATGACACCACTGCGCATCTTGTTCTGGTATCCTCTGTTCAAGGATGTCTTCGAAATATTGCCTCAAACGCCTCTGGTCAAGGTCTGCAAGGGTCGCCCCGGGAACTGGCTGGAGATCAACGTTCACTCTTCCGGAAGCCTGGAACAGACGAAGCAGTTCCTCTCTTCCCGCTTCGCGGACCGTGCTCCCTATCCGTATATAGTAGTATCGGTGCCCGTGGTGGAGCATAGCATAAGGTTTGGCATGGCCCGAGCTTATCCTAACTACTGCAACCCTTTTGCCCTTCTCAATAACCCCAGTTTCGTAATAGGGTATGAGCTCAGGCTTAACCTTTGTTCTACATGCTTCCATAACCCATTCCTCAATGTTTTGACGCTGAATGCCAGAAATCTTCTCGTCATCTTCAACCCCAAGAAGTATCATGCCACCTTGATAATTGGCAAATGCTACAATCTCTCGTGCAAGATCCTGAATGGGTATATCATCACGCTTGAATTCAACCCCTGAACTCTCGCCATTTCGAATAATCGCCAAGAATTCCGTTTCATTCATAATTTTTCTGTCTCCTTATCTTCATTTCTTCTTTATATTCAGGCTTAGCTATTTGCTCACCCATGATTTCAAATATGATATATCTTGGTTAAATATATATCCCTATTTAAAAGGGAGTAGCACAGCATATTCTCTTTTAGCACAAACCTTTTCATACGAAGAAAGTAGAAACCAGTAAATGCAAATGACCGAACTAACGCTTTCAGGGACTGTTGTATATGGCGATGAATTCGAGGAAAGGGCGGGGTATGTGGTAATAGAAGATGGAAAGCTAAAAGAAATCGGTGAGGGGAGGCTAGAATCAGCAGTAGAAGGCATCATAATCCCCTCTTTCGTCAATGCGCATACACACATCGGCGATTCGATAGCAAAAGAGCCGGATTTTATGCCTTTAGAGAACTTGGTGGGTCCTGGTGGGTATAAGCATAAAATATTGGAAAACGCATCACATGAAACACTTATTTCCGCGATGTGCGATGCCATTGCGGACATTTTTGCAACAGGTACGCAGATGTTCGCGGATTTCCGTGAAGGTGGCATTTCGGGTCTGCAAGCATTGGGAGAAGCTTTCAATCTGGCTGGAGGGCGCGAGAATTTAAGTATGAAATTATTCGGCAGACTTGCGGCGGGAATGAAGGAATTACGAATTACGAATTACGAATTACGAATTAGGGATAACAAATCACGGATCACGGATCACGGATCAGGAATTACCAGGAAAGCGAAGCGTAGCGATGAAGATATTAACGTGCTTTTTGAAGCTGTGGATGGAATAGGGCTGAGCAGTGTAGCGGACTATCCGCAGGCGGACTTGAAAATTTTGGCCGAGGAGACGAAGAGAAGGGGGAAGATGTTCGCACTTCATGCAGGTGAAAGGAATGCAGATGACATAAGTGGCGCGATAGAACTTGAGCCCAACTTCATCGTGCATCTTATACATGCATCACCAGAGGACTTCAAGAGGATGCATGATAGGGATATTGGTGCTGTTGTCTGTATTCGATCAAATCTGGTGACTGGTATGGGGCTGCCGCCTTTGCCTCAAATGCTTGAATCCGGATTAACTGTGGGTGTCGGCACGGATAACGTGATGCTCAACTCGCCTAATATGTTCTCCGAGCTGGAATTCATCGCCAAGATTTTCCGGCTCGACGAAAGAGAAGTGCTGAAGATGTGCACACTTAATTCCGCAAAGATACTGAATGAGGGGAAATTCACGGGGTCCATAGAAGAAGGTAAAAAGGCGAATTTGTTGGTGATAAGAAACGACACGCCAAATATGCGAAATGTGAGGCACCCAATAAGAGGGGTGGTGAGGCGAGCGACACGGAATGATATTGCGGCGATAGTACATGAAGGGGTGATTGTGAAGTTAGGTAGTTAGACAAAAATGCGTAAGTTATTTAGGTACCCTTTAGAAAGTAACTGTACTATAACAAGCATAAATTTTCCATTTAAACGACAGCATTAATAGAATAT
>CAZOEM010000219.1:0-5324 GCA_964578735.1 uncultured Halobacteria archaeon
AATAAGGGAGAATAGCATGATTATTGCTACTCCCAGACCTATTGTATAAAGTGGCCTCACACCATAACCACAAGAAAGCCACATGAATACGTCACCTAAGCCTGTTTGACTCCTGAACCGGTACTGGTAATAAACACCGTCAGCTACATCAAACTGCTCCATCTCCCTGAAATTTCTTATCAGTTTTATGTATGTTGGACCATCAAAGACCAGAACTTTTTCAAGGGAACTCCAATTAACTTCCATGCTATCGGAATCTGCATCATTAAGAGAAACTTTGGTGAATTTAGTATTAGAGAAAAACACTCTATCAAATTTTGTAAAATTAAAAAAGGCATTATCACTAAAACTCACATCACTGAAGTCGGCATCGCCTCTAAAACGCGCCCACTTGAAGTTAGCATCATCACTAAAATTCGCGCTAGTGAAGATGGCATTATCACTAATACGCACATCACTGAAATTGGCATTACCACTAAAACGTGCATCCTTGAAGTTGGCATCACCATTAAAATTTGCTTTCCCGAAGTCAGCATCACCACTAAATCTCGCAGCGGTGAAGTAGGCATCACCACTAAAACTTGCTTTCAGGAACTTGGCATCACCACTAAAACTTGCTTTCCAGAAGTAGGCATCACCACTAAATCTCGCAGCGATGAAGTCCGCATCACCACTAAATCTCGCAGCGATGAACTCGGCATTATCACTAATTCTCGCACCATAGAAGTCGGCATTACCACTAAATTTCGCATACCTGAAGATGGCAGCTTCACTAAAACTCACATACGTGAAGTCGACATCGCTAAAACTCGCATTACAGAAGTCGGCATCAGCACTAAATTTCGCATACCTGAAGATGGCATCTTCACTAAAACTCACTCTCATGAAGTCGGCATCGCTAAAACTCGCATATGCGAAATTAGCATCATTATTAAAACTTGCCCCTCCGAAGTAGGCATCATCACCAAAATTCACATCCCAAAAATGGGCCTTACCAGAAAAAGAGGTACCTTGAAAAACTAGAGGGTTCATAAATAGCGTTTTAGAGAAATCAAGATCCTTTTCAAAAAAAGAATTTGTAATTGTTATGTTGCTTTCAATGATCTTATTGCTTAAATTGAGCTCTCCTGTTATTCGGACGTTTTCATAGTATATATCTTCTCCATTTTCAATTTGTTCTAAAATTGTGCTTGCTGGCACTTCTACACGCTCTTGTGCTTGAACACAAGTTGTCAATAGCAAAACAACTATACCCAAACAAAGTGTCCACACAATCACCTTTCTTAGCGCCATTTATTCACCTCTATAAATTTAACATTGAATTCCACGATTTGTATTATCTTCTCTTTTAATAATCACAAAAGACACCGAAGTTCATCCTAAAGAGCGACTATTGCAGAAACGACCTTTTGAGCTAAAACCCTAACTCACAAACTCATAAACTCATGAAAGATCACCATACCTTCGCACCCCTCGCCAACTCAGCAGCGTCTTTCGCCACCCGTAACGCATTATCATCCAAAAGTAGATATGCAGCTCGAGAGTTGAAATACGGCGCGCCCTTTCGCGAGAACAGCGTTAGAATCCTACCCCGCTGTCGTACCTTAACGCCTTCACAAGCTTCATGGCTTCGTATCAGCGCCTTCACGCCTACCGCACGAAGAACCTTATCAGTAACGTCTTCACCGAACAACATACCGGCACCCCTTGACGATTGGAAATAGCCTTTGCCTTCGACCGGGTCACTCCAGAGTATCTCCTCGAAGTTGCTCGATGTGGACTCGTGAGCAAAAGCAATATCCTTAATAGAAGCTATATTCCCGGGCAAACCACCATGCAGCATCAAATATCGCCCTTCTACCAATACCGCATGAGGTAAATACGCCCAGAGTTCCTTCAGTTTCTTATATAGCATATCCCCCTTAGCACCATATCGCTTTGTAAATAAAAATGGCAGGTCGTGTGGTCTGACTGGTATCGGTCCTTCGTGATTGCCACGCAGCATTATCACTTTCTCTCTTACCGAAACTTTCAACCTCAAAAGGAGATAGTAGACTTCAACACTTTTAGCACCCCTATCGCCATAGTCACCAAGAAAGACTATCCTATCTGCTTTTTCCATGTCCTCGGACATCAATATATGTACCAGGCTTTCCATATCGCCGTGTATATCGCCTACTATTATTACATTTCTTACTACTTGTGGAGCTAATGTAACCAAGCCGCTGCCTTCTCTTAACGCTTGCTCCTGCTCTAACACCTCTTTCGCTTCATCAATCAGTGCAGAATGCTCGCCCACACTCGCTACACGCGCCTTCTTCAACCACTTCTCAACTTCCGCATGCATAATATATTTTGAAATTGTTAAAAGTGTCCCATCATTAATTTATCTTTTATCTTCGCTAAATATTCCGGGTCTTTCTTTATCTTCTCTTTTAGCTTCTTTAACGCACGATAATTGATTGATGCAGGTTTGTATGAGGGGTCTATATCAAGTGATTTCTTAAGGTGCTTCTCAGCCTTCTCATACCTTTCTTCGAGCTCGAAATACGTTTCTTGGTTGATTCCCGGCTTATTAGCCAATTCAAGCTCTAAAAGCTCTTTAATCCCGGTCAGGACTTTTTCTGCATTTTCCTTCACTTCTTCAGGAATTGTACCAAAAACGTTAATTGCCCGCTTAAACCTCTTTGAGGTCATGAGTCTAGCGCCCTTCTCAAGTGCCTCGTCACAAGCGGTTATATCCAATACCTGACCATTACCAGTATCTACCATCGGTGGATTTGCGGATGCACGCTCACGAAGAACTCCATTATCTATTGTTCTGTTATGGACACGTTGCAAGTGCCCTGCCAAATTATTTGTCTTCACACTCACGCCACAAACGGGGCATTTAGTGACTTTCTTCTGCTTCATGCTGTTATCCGAAGGATTATTTTTTTATTCTAGATAATGTATTATTATTTCTTTGGTAAAGCTTTCTTTAAATTAAATTCCTCATCAGTTGATAGAACGAAATTACCCTCATCCCCTTCTTCTTTTCTATTGCAAGCTGTAAATCCACTGCAGTTATTTGATTTCCTTTTAGTCCCACTGCTTTCCCATACGTGTTATTTAATATCAACTCTACCGCTGCCGCGCCCAAACGGGTTGCGAATATACGGTCCTGAGCGGTAGGACTTCCACCTCTTTGTATATGTCCCAATACAACCATTCGTGTCTCTGAGTTCGAGAGCTCAGTAATCTTATTTGCAATCTCTCCCGCTTTCGCTTCCCCTTCGGCAACAATAATAATCCAGCTACCCTTTCCTTTTAGATTCCCTTCTGCGATGTCATGGCACATGTCGTCTAAATCATATTTTATCTCCGGAACCAGAACCTCCTCGGCACCGCTAGCTAAAGCAACCTGAATGGCAATAAATCCACTCTCCCTTCCCATTACTTCCACCACAAAAACTCGTTCCATACTCGTTGCAGTATCTCGAATCTTATCGACTGCATCCAGGGCAGTATTTATTGCGGTATCCGTGCCAATAGTTATATCAGTGCCATTAATGTCATTATCAATAGTTGCTGGTATCCCAACACAGGGGATTCGCCACCTTTCCCAAAGATTTATTGCGCCCCGATAAGTCCCATCTCCTCCAATGACTACCAAAGCATCGATTTTATTCCGCTTTATTATCTCCACCGCCTTACGCTGTCCTTCTTCTGTTAAGAACTCGTCACACCGAGCAGTCTCTAAGATCGTCCCCCCTCTACATATAATACCTGCAACCGAGCGATGGTCTAAGGCTTTTAAATCTTCGTTAATCAAACCGGCATAACCGCGATAGATACCTATTACCTCTAAGTTGTAGTGTAATCCATATCTCACCACACTGCGAATTGCTGCATTCATTCCCGGTGCATCGCCACCACTGGTTAGCAGACCGATACGCTTTATCATCATTTTCCTCTTTTCTTAATTTAATATTCGTGGTCGCTTACGTATAAAGATATAAGTACCATCACTTCAATCAAATACATCATTAGTAGAAAAAAAGTTGGAGAAGATATATATAAGGAGGAAAAAAGAGAGATGGAAGAAAGAGGCGAATTTGGACCTATAGCAGGTAATAAATTGTTCAGTGCTTTGTACAATACAGAAGGGATAATAATGGCTGCAAATACCAGGATCGTGCACGGTGTTGCAAAAGGCATATTCCAGGCAGCTAAAGATTTGAGAGCTGCAGTTATATTCGAACTTGCGAAATCAGAGTGCGATTTGAAGGGAGGATATACGGGATTAAAACCGCAAGATTACTCTAATGCCGTTTGCGAGATTGCGAATGACGTAGGGTTTGGTACATGGGCTCTACATGCCGACCACATAACGGTAAAGAAAGGGACGGACGAAGAACTAAAGATCGTAAAGGAATTAATAGAGGCACAAATTGCGGCTGGATACACGTCATTTGCGATAGACGCTTCTTTTTTGTTTGACCTGAGTGGAACAACGGCTTTGGAGGAACTGCAGCGGAATATTGATGTGACCACCGAGCTTGCTAATTTCATTAAGGGCAAGATGGCGGACCGAGAGTTTGGCTTAGAAGTAGAAGTGGGAGAGATAGGGAAGAAGGATAAAGACGGATTGGTCCTTACAACGGTTGATGAGGCGACCACGTATATTACCGAGTTGCACAAGCGGGACATTTATCCCCAGGTGCTGGCTATTGCAAATGGGTCAACACATGGCAACATATATGATGCGCAAGGCAATCTCATTGAACAGGTGTCAATAAATATAGAACGAACGGTGGAGATAGCGAAGGCAATAGAACCACTTAACGTGCGGATTGCACAGCATGGTATTACCGGTACCCCGCTTAAGTTCATAAGCACGAAGTTCCCGAAAGGGCTGATACTAAAAGGCAATGTTGGCACGTTCTGGATGAATCTGGCATGGGAAGTATTTGAGATATTTGAACCCGAGCTATACGAAGACATATGGAACTGGACTTTGAATGAATATAGAGAAGAAGCAGCAAAGAAAGGAATAGCGAAAAATGACGAGCTTTTTGGTAAGTACAGTAAATTCGCAATAACTGTATTTAAGGACCGGATATACAGCGTTTCCGACGATGCGACACGAGAGCTAGAAGCTAAAGCGTACGCAGAAGCAATGCTGTTCTTTAAAGCTTTTGGTGCTGTGGGTACTGCTGACAAAGTAGGTGAATATCTAAAATAAGATAGCTAATAGCGGCGCTAGGAGGTATGTTGAATTACCTCATTCCCAGTCAGACGTCTCTTGGTTGAGCATACTTTTTGCCTCTCCGTCCCTGCGT
>CAZOEM010000220.1:0-5307 GCA_964578735.1 uncultured Halobacteria archaeon
GCCGTGGGGCCAGGGCGAGAACAACCAAGCAGAAGGCCAGGATTGTCCGTTTCGAAGAGATGAAAGGGGCAGGGGCAGGAAAGGAAATCGCCAGGGAGCAGCTCGAGCTTCCGGTTGCCTACAGGCGCCTTGGAAAAAAAGTAGTTGAGTTTGATAACGTATCCAGGTCGTTTGACGGGCTGACAGTTATAAAAAACTTCAGTATCAAGATAGGCCCAACGGACAGGATAGCCATTGTTGGCCCAAACGGCGCAGGCAAGACGGTCCTGTTAAATCTTGTTGCCGGATTGATTGCCCCGGATAAAGGTGACATCAGTATCGGGGAAACGGTTAAGATTGCATATTACCAACAAAAAAATGAGGATATGGACAACTCGATTCGTATGATCGATTATATCAAGCAAACAGCGGAATATGTTGAAACAAGTAGTGGGTACACAATATCGGCGAGCCAGATGCTTGAACGATTTCTTTTTGATGGCAGCCAGCAGTACAGTTTTATTAAGAATCTTTCAGGCGGCGAAAAGAGACGGCTCTTGTTAGCAAAGGTCCTGATGGAAAAACCGAATGTCCTGCTCCTGGATGAGCCGACAAATGATCTGGATATACAAACTCTTGAGGTATTGGAGGAATATCTGGAATATTTCCAGGGCGCCGTGCTGGTTGCATCCCATGACAGGTATTTTCTCGATAAAACAACTGACCGGCTGATAGCAGTAAAAGGTGACGGAAGGATTGAATTTTACAACGACCCTGGAGCGTATGGACGCAGCCTGATGGCTGGTGAACCAAAGGCAGGGCAACAAAGCAAAGTGGTGAGGCGGCCTGCCAGAGTTAACCGAAAAACAAAATTTACTTTTGCCGAAAGCAGGGAGTTTGCTCAGATCGACAGTGTCATCGGGAAATTAGAGGCAGAGCTGGCAAGACTTACCGAAGAAATGAGTGGGAGCTGGTCGGACTATGTCAGCATGCGGGAACTCGCAGCGCAGCAAAAAAAACTTCAGGCCGAGCTGGCAGAAAAAATGGAACGCTGGGTCTATCTGCATGAGCTGGCTGAGAAAATAGAGCGACAGTAAGATTCATGCATGGAAGTAATTAATCCTGACCAAAATGGCCAGCTAGGGTAAGTATTAAATAGTAGATTTAATTTAAAAAATTATGAATTTCCCCCAAATATGGAATACCTGGTCTCTTGGAAAGGATTATTAAAATAAAAAACTCAAATGCAAAAGAAGTTTAATTGAAAAATATGTTTATCAGAAAAGAAAAGATTTATCTTTAAGGCTGCAAAAAGATATATTCCTGGCAAATCTGGAGGGAAGCAGCGATAAAGAGCTATCAAAAGCAATAGCTTTCTATAGAATCAAGCACAGGCTTAGAAGCACGGTTTTATTTTATTACTCTGAACTTAACAATTATCTGCTTGTTGGATGTGCAAATAAAAGCGAGTGGCTTACAGGATTTTTTGTAAAATACGGTGATAGTGTTGCAGATATAATGCCTACAATATCTTTATATAAGACTCAGGTTTTCAGGTTGTCAGAATATCTAAAATTACCAGATTATATATTAAAAAAAGCGCCAAGCCCTGATTTAATACCTGGATTAGTTGATGAAGAAGCACTTGGTATATCATATAAAAAACTTGATTTAATCTTATTTTGTTTTGAAAAAGGGTATCCAGCTGACAAAATTATTGAACTTTCTGGTGCAACAGATGAAGAAATAAAAAATGTGTCTGTATATATGAAAAAATCTGATTATTTAAGGAAATGGCCAATAGTATTATGATAAAAACTCCTTAACTTTCTTTCTTCTTTAGTCTCATCAGTTATTCTATCTTAACTATTTTTAGTATACAATGTGTCCAGGGGAGCGGGTTCGCTCCAATCTCAGATTAAAACAGCATACAGAAGCTAATGAAAAGTTTGTAATTGTGGTTGGCTACTTGTAAATCTTGCTTCAAGAGCATATGAATTATTACAAACGATGGTTATATAAGTTTTAAAGAGAAAGGATTACTTTTTAAGTAAAATAAAACTATGTCACAACTAGAAAACATTGAAGCAATCGAAAAAAGACTCTGGAGCGCGGCGGATACGCTCCGGGCTAATTCCAATTATGCCAGTAATGAATATTTTATGCCGGTGATGGGTTTAGTATTTTTGCGCCATGCGTACAGCCGGTATTTGGCGGTAAAAGATGAAATCATCGCCAGCTTGCCGACACGCGAGGGCAAAACCCCGGAGTTGACGAAAAAGGATTTTGGCAAAAAATCCGCAATTTTCTTACAGCCCAAAGCTCAATTTGATTATCTGGTGGGTTTGAAAGACAGCGACGATCGCGCAAAGGCAGTTATTGATGCAATGGAATCAATCGAAAGAGATTATGAAACTCTTCACGGAGTGTTGCCCAAAAAGGAATACCGCGAATTAGACAATGAAATATTAGGACAACTACTTCGGGCATTAAACCCTGAAGAACTGAAAAAAATTGACGGTGATGTATTTGGCCGTATTTATGAGTATTTTCTCACGCAGTTTGCTGATCAAAAAGCTCATGACGGTGGAGAGTTTTTTACTCCGATTTCTTTGGTATCAATAATCGCCAATGTACTTGAACCTAAAAAAGGCACAGTGCTAGATCCGGCTTGCGGAAGTGGTGGTATGTTTGTACAGAGTGCTCGTTTTGTGGAGAACTTACACCAGAATCCCAATGAAAAATTAAATTTCTATGGGTTGGAGAAGAACGGCACGACGATTAACCTGGCAAAAATGAATTTGGCGGTGCATGGCTTGGTGGGTGATATCAAAAAAGCAATAAGCTACTACGAAGACCCTCACAATCTGCATAAAGAAGCCGACTTTGTGATGGCCAATCCACCGTTTAATGTGGATGAAATTGACGCAGACAAAATAAAAAACGATCCCCGTTTGCCGTTTGGTCTGCCCGGAGTGAATAAAAAAGGTAAAGTAAGTAATGGCAACTACGTCTGGATCAGTTATTTTTACAGTTACTTAACCGAACAAGGCCGAGCCGGATTTGTGATGTCATCTCAGGCGTCAAGTGCGAGAAATAAGGAAGCATTAGTAAGGCAAAAACTGATAGAAACCGGCCATGTGGACATCATGATTGCGATTCGTTCCAACTTTTTCTATACCCGAACCGTTCCGTGTGAACTGTGGTTTTTCAATAAATCTAAACCGACGGAACTCAAAGACAAAGTCTTGATGATTGACGCGCGCAATATCTTCCGAAAGGTCACACGCAAAATCTATGATTTCAGTCCGGAGCAGTTGCAAAATATTCTCTCTATCATCTGGCTCTATAGAGGTGAGGCTAAACGTTTTCATGATCTGGCGGATAGTTATGTTTCCACTACAATCAATGAAGTCGAGCGAAGCATCGCTCCGGCACGCAACTATGAAACCGTTTTTGCCAAATTAAATAAAGAGCTTCAGCCGTTTCTGGATACTCTTTCCAAAGACGGCAAACAAGTAGAAACAGTAAAAGAGTTAGATGATTGTCTGCAAGCGTACAAAGATAATTGCCAAACATTTACCAAACTGGCGCAAGAAAAAAGCGCATGGTGGAGAAAGCAAAATAAAGACAATATTAAACTTACCGAAGCGTTAAAGGGGATAGCACCGCTCACAGAGGAAAACAATAAGCTGATTAAAGAAGCCGAGCTGATGTATCGGCTGATAAACCGTTTACTTGATGTGTGCCTAAATACCTGCAACGCCAAAGAAAGTGATAAGTGGAACAGCCGAGAGATTACTAATATCAAAAAACAAGTTGAAGAAGCGCGCGATACTGCTGTTAATCAATTAAAATTAGCTCGCTATTTTCATCACCAGGCTGAATGGCTTACAGAGCGATTTCCGGAGGAGAAACTGCGGGATGTGGAAGGTTTAGTGAAGCTGGTGGATAAAGTCGAACTCAAAGAAAACGACTGGAGCCTGACCCCGGGCAGGTATGTGGGTGTAGCGCCGGAGGATGAAGACCCTGACTTTGATTTTGACGAAACCATGCGCACAATCCATGCCGAATTGGAGGATTTGAACACCCAGGCCACGGATTTAGCCAAAGAAATTAGTGAGAATTTTAAAAAGTTGGGGATATGAAGAGTTTACAAAAAATAAAATTTGGTGATTTATATTTGATTCCGTCTAGAAATGGATTGAGTAGACCGGAAAGAGTGAGAGGTTCTGGTTTTAAAATGATTAATATGGGTGAAATATTTCAGTATGATCGAATAGGCGATATTCCAATGGAATTAGTTCCGATGTCTCATAGGGAAGTTGTTGATATGTGTGTTGAGGAAAGAGATTTACTATTTGCCCGGCAATCACTAGTTCTTTCAGGAGCTGGTAAAGTTTCTATAGTAACTAGCGTACAAGATAAAACTACTTTCGAGTCCCACATTATCAGAGTCAGATTAGATAAAAATAAAGCCGAGCCCTTGTTTTATTATTACTACTTCAAATCTCCATATTCAGGAATGAGAGCAATAGTTCAACAGTGTGCACAATCTGGGATAAGAGGAAGCGATTTACAGAAACTATTAGTTAGTTATCCTAAATTAGAAACTCAAAAAGGTATCGCAGATATTATTGATCAATATGATCAATTACTCGACATCAACCGACAGCGGATACAGCTTTTGGAAGAAGCGGCGCGGCTCTTATTCCGCGAGTGGTTTGTGTATTTTCGCTTTCCCGGGCATGAGAAGGTGAATGTAGTTGATGGCGTGCCGGAGGGATGGAAGAAAGAAAAGATAAATAAATTAGTTACTTTCAAGCGCGGAGTTGAACCGGGCAGTGATAATTATTTAGAAACTTATGAATCTGGATCGTTTCATTTTTTCCGAGTAAGCGATTTAGTTACTAGAAACCCAAGTATTTTTGTGGATGAGCAATACGCCAAAAGTGCCCTTTTGGAAAAGAGTGATATTGTTATTTCCTTGGACGGCTCAGTTGGGATTGTTAGCATGGGACTCGAGGGATGTTATTCGACAGGCATTAGGAAACTAATTATTAAAGACAGAAAGATAAATCGAGCCTATTTGTATTTTTTAATGAAGTCACATTATTTACAAGGCGTTATAAACGCGTACGCAAAAGGTACAACTATTCAACATGCGGGGGAGGCTATAAAGCATATGAATCCCATATTGCCTCCGCAAAATCTGATGGACTTATTTAATGAAATTGCCAGCCCTGCACTTAATGAAATTCTTATTTTATTAGTGCGTATTTCGGCCGTATCCGGACACCGTTCCGGTAACATCCGGACAGCATAACG
>CAZOEM010000221.1:0-1675 GCA_964578735.1 uncultured Halobacteria archaeon
TCACAACGGATACATTTATCCTCTTCCAGCTCTATCTGCCACGATTGATTAAACTTAAACACACCGGTAGGGCAGACAGAAATGCAAACGCCGCAATGGATACATCTCTCTTCATCCCACGCGATCAGTTTCAGTAATTTCCGTACTTCAACGCCCTTTTCCCTGAAATGTTCTGCAACACTATTCACTTTATCGCGCGGTACGTCAACGATGAGCTCACCACTCACCGCATCCACGTTCGCCTTATCTATATTTATTTTCGCACCTGTCTCAAGTATTACTTCCGCAGTACGCGGCGTTTTGTGTCCGGGTCGGGGGAACCGTAATAAAAGCTTCATTTTCGTTTAGCTATAATTACTTTATTCTCTTTCTAAGAAAAGGTTTTACATAAAGATATTAATTTCTGGCATTTCATTTACCTATATCTACCCAGGGTTATTTAAATTTTTGTCTTTGTACCGGTACGATTGAAGATGCAAGATACAGGTGAAAATTGATGGTGTTTCATAATGACTTGGTCATGCATCAGACATCCTGCATCCTAATGGCTAAACAAATACTATCGCGAGTGCATCACTCATCCAATAATCTTCCTACTCTTCGCTTTCGCACCCATTTCATCCTCGATCCGCAACAATTGATTGTACTTGCATGTGCGTTCGCTTCGTGCGGGGGCACCGGTCTTTATTATCTCTGCGTTTATAGCAACCGAGAAATCAGCGATAATCGTATCTTCCGTTTCGCCAGACCGATGGCTGACTACTTTCTTGTATCCGTTTTCGTTCGCCAACCGAATGGTATCCAGGGTTTCCGAGATACTACCTATCTGATTCAACTTGAGCAGAACGGAATTTGCCGCTTTCTTCTTTATCCCCGCCGCCAGTCGCTTGATATTCGTCACGAAGAGGTCATCGCCCACGATTATCTTCTGCGGTATTTTAGCGGTAATTTCTGCAAACAAGTCAAATGAGTCCTCTTCAAACGGGTCTTCTATCAATAGTATCGGATACGTATCCACAAGAGCCTGGTAGTAATCAATCATCTCAGAACCTTCTACTGCCTTACCATCGATCATGTATTTTTGGTTCGCAAGGTTGAAGAAAGAAGAAGCCGCCGCATCCATACCCAACTGTATTTCCGTCTCAGAATAGCCTGCTTCGTTTATCGCTTCTGTTATCGCATCAAATGCCTGAGCCGTCTCTCGCATTGGCGGTGCATACCCGCCTTCATCGCCCACATTCGTGGCTATTTTACCGTACTTTGTCGCTAATACGCCTTTCAGTGCGTGATAAGTCTCAACACCAGCCCTCAAATTATCGCTGAATCGGTCAAAGCCAAAGGGTAAAATAAGAAACTCCTGTATGCTCAATTCGTTTCCGGCATGCTGACCTCCGTTTATCACGTTCATCATCGGTACTGGCAGCTCATAGCGTAGCTCCAGCCCTGCGACATCTTCACAGATATATTCGTATAGCGGTTTTTTTAACGTATCAGCCGCTGCTTTGCAAACGGCCATTGAGGTCCCGAGAATAGCATTTGCACCAAGTTCCGATTTGTTTTCCGTGCCATCCAGCGCTATTAGCCGCGCATCTATTTCACGCTGTTCGAGCGCGTCCATACGGGTTATTTCTTTCTTTATTATGGAACATCTCTTTCGAACACATTAGCTGATCCT
>CAZOEM010000221.1:1685-5269 GCA_964578735.1 uncultured Halobacteria archaeon
CCGCTTTGAGAACACCTTTGCCACCATACCGCTTTTTATCCCCATCCCGCTTCTCCCATGCCTCCTTAGTCCCGGTAGAAGCTCCAGAAGGTACACTTGCTCTGCCAAAACCCCCCTCCGTCTGCACTTCTACTTCCACCGTGGGATTGCCACGGGAATCTAAAATTTCCCTACCTCTTATTCCCTTTATTGTTGTAAGTGCCATTTTTCCTCACCTACTAACTAACTAATTTATGATTTTATTTATATTTACTTATATCTAACACAAATCTATTCATATCACTACGTTTAGAGAGAGGGAGTAGGCAATCCCAGATGAGTGTGAACACGGAAAAAGGAACAACAAGTAAGGTGCTTGTAACCGACAATATCTCAGAAGAGGGGATAAAGAAGCTGCGGGAGTTTGGAGACGTTGACGTAGAACAGGACTTAAGCAAGGACGATTTAGCGGCGTGCATTGCGGACTATGATGCTCTGGTGATAAGAAGCGGCACAACAGTGACGAAAGAGATAATCGATGCCGGCAAACGTTTAAAGGTAATAGGTAGAGCGGGAGTCGGAGTGGACAACATAGATGTGGAAAGAGCGACGGAAAAGGGGATCATGGTAGTTAATTCGCCCGAAGCAAATACTATATCCGCTGCGGAGCATACCTTTGCGATGCTGCTCAGCCTGTCGAGGAAAATACCGGCTGCAAACGTGTCGTTGAAATCAGGCAAGTGGGAAAGAAAGAAGCACATGGGTGTGGAAGTGAACGGCAAGGTATTGGGCACAATCGGTCTGGGAAGAGTAGGGAGTGAAGTAGCGAAGCGAGCAAAAGGGTTTGGTATGCGAGTAGTTGCATACGATCCGTTTATATCCGAAGACAAAGCGAAAGAACTAGGAATTACGCTTTTGAGCTTTAATGATGTACTTTCTACCGCGGATTTTATTACTCTGCATACGCCACTCACAAAGGACACACGCCACATGATCGGTAAGGGCGAGTTCGAATTGATGAAAGACGGCGTTCGTGTAATAAATTGTGCTCGTGGTGGTATATTAGATGAGGATGCGCTGAAGGAAGCGATAAAGGGCGGTAAAGTAGCAGGCGCTGCTCTTGATGTCTTCGAGCAAGAGCCACCCAATAATGATGATTTGCTGGCGCTGGAAGAAGTGATCGTTACGCCTCATTTAGGTGCTTCAACAACAGAAGCGCAGAGAGCTGCTGCTGTTGTCATTGCCGATGAGGTGATAGGAGCGTTAAGCAACAAGCCGGTAAAAAATGCGCTTAACATGCTATATGTCGAAGAAGAGTTAATGGATACAGTAAAACCGTATTTAGTATTAGCCGAGAAATTGGGATTACTCGGTGCACAACTGATCCCGAAATCGCGTCGAATTGAGCAGTTTAACGTTTCTTATGAAGGTGAATTAGGCGCGGTAGAAGCAGGCATAGGTAAAAACACAAGAATGATAACCGTAGCGCTACTGAAGAACTTCCTGGCGTGGTTCACAGATGGTGTGAACTATGTGAATGCCGAGGCAATAGCGAAGAAATTTGGGGTTAAAGTTACTGAGAGTAAGACAGAGGGGGTTGAAAATTTCGTCTCCTTGATTAGCATTACCTTGCGTACAGAGGGCGAGTTTGAAACGACCGTTTCCGGCACGCTATTCGGCAAAGACGATCCGAGAATAGTGAAGATAGATGGGTTCTGGATGGATGCGTCCCCTTCAGGCCACATGCTCATATGCTCATTCATAGATAAACCGAGAGTGATAGGACCTGTTTGTACGATTCTTGGTGACCACGGCATAAATATAACCGGGATGCGAGTAGGGCGGGAGAAGATAGAAGGCGAAGCGGTGATGGTGCTTAATGTGGACAATCCTGTTGCTGGCGATATTATAGAAGATATAATGACGGTAGAGAATGTAATAGATGTAAAGTTGGTGAAACTGTAGAAATGAAAAAGAGAAGAAGGGTAAAATTTGCACGATATGGCTGGTGGAAGAAGAAGAAGCTGAGTAAGAGCTGGAGAAGGCCTCGTGGCCATGATAACAAGGTGCGAGAGCATAGAGGTGGAAAACCTGCATGGGTGCAAGTAGGGTATAGAAGGAGAAAGGAAGATCGTGGCTTGCATCCGTCAGGAATGCACGAAGTGCTTATCTTCAATCCAAATGACCTCGTTAAGGCGGATCCAATAGATGAAGTAGCTGTGCGGATTGCAGCAACAGTAGGGAGACGGAAACGGGAAGTGATAGAAGAGAAAGCGGCGGCGCTTGGTATTAAAGTGCTTAATCCTATGCGACATGTCGGACTCGCGACATCCGAATAACGGACTGTGCGCAATAAAGAGCCCAAACCCGTAGGGTAGGAGGAGGTCTTACGACCTCCGTGCCCTCATCGAATCGTACGTACGAATAGCGTATGATTATATCACTATCAGAAGTTATAAATGATGTTAAAAGGCGGGTCCGTCCAGGTGTTTTCGTCCTATTCACGTGATCACCGTGCCATGATGATCGCCGTGAACGGTACCGGTAATATTACCCAGGTTGCGGCCATCAATAACGATAGTCTCTATTCCGCTCCGTTCTATTATCTTCGCAGCAACGGGATCTATAACAATTCGTGACCCTGCTTTTAACACCTCTTTCATTGTCAGCGCTACGAGTTCCTTTGCCGTAAGCCGGTCGTATTTCTTCGCGTCCGGATAAACATGCGGGTCGGCATCATAGACGCCGTCTACTGAGGTCACAACTATGAGACGGTCCGCATCTACGTATTCAGCGAGGATCGCAGCTACTGCATCTGTTGTGTGTCCGGGGCTTACGCCGCCCATTACTGCTATCTTCTTGTCTTCTTGCACCGCGGCCACTTCTTTATAATCGGAAAATGGTTCCGGATACGCTTCTTTTAACGCAGTTATGAGCAATTTCGCATTTAGTCGCGTCACTGCTATGCCGATATAATCGCAACAGGCTTCGTTCGCGCCTAAATCACGTGCTATATTTATACTGTCGCGCGCTATCGCACCACCGCCGGTGACTACATATAGGGTGCATGATTCCGCAAGCTCATCTAAGACCGCAGCAAGTGCTTTTATGCGTGCTACATCGGCGAAATAGATGCCGCCTATAGAAAATACTACTTTCATGCTCGCTCTTTAATAAATAATAATCATTACAAGCATTTATTCAAAAAAGGAAAAGATTCTAAACTCCAGAAGATAATGGCACACATAAGTTCTTTGTAACTAAAAGGGTGTCCATGAAGTCAAATAGTAAATTGTACTGTTGGAAGTTTTCTTTTTAGCTTTTTTGGTTATGAGCGTAGTTCCAGTTGGGATTTATGAGTGTCACAGTAACTTATGCTCAGGAGCGTAGAGGTAGTGGAAATAGGGGGGGTAAGGGGGGAAAATCCGAAGTCTGATAATTCTCAAAATGCATCATCAATGGGTGCGGGTCTTTAATACAGAATCCAGAGAGTATCACACATATTTGACCAATATTTCCGTTGAGATATTGTCCGCCGATGAAATCACAATCCTGTACGGGGCAAGATGGGAAATAGAACTGGTATTCAAGGAGTTAAAAAGTTA
>CAZOEM010000222.1:0-5232 GCA_964578735.1 uncultured Halobacteria archaeon
AAAATTCTTGAAAAATGATACAGTTCTGGTAAATTATTATTTGTGAGTTCCCTTAAGTCAAAGAGGGCTTAACCGAACACGAATGAACACCCGCTCAATAAAATCTCGTTTGCATGGGTCGTAGATGGTTCGTTCGATAGTTACTGATATTTCCTTCTTTTCCGTTGCTCTGGATATTTCAACCACAGGCTCTCCTTCAGCGCGTATTTTTGCAATATCCCTGCCAAAATCAACATAACTTATCCCACCCGCAATCTTCTCATCTATAACGTTCATCTCAGCCCTTATCGTCTTCAAAAGAAGATTAAGCTTATTCGCAGTATCAGAGAACTTCCTTTCCGTAGAAACCTCAAAAGCGCTATTTATTTCCGTTTCGGCATCTCGTAACACGCCATTAGCGCCAAACATCTCGCCGTTTCGTGCAAGCTCGGCTGCCTTTTCCTGCAGCAATTCCGAATCTTCAAATAGACTCTCAACTTCTCGTTTATCTATTGCAACATGACAATTTTCTATATTCTCTTCAGCACCTTTTATCAATCTTTTTATCCTTCCTGCTGATTCGGAGTCTCCTATTTCTTCTGCGTCTTTAACAGCATCCCGGAATTTTGTGATTGCTTTCTTATATGTGGTGATGGCATCTTCATAGTTTCCTGCGTCAAACGATTTCTTTGCTTCTTCGGATAAGGAGATGCCAATAGCATTTTTGCATGCAATTATGCTCTTCTTCACGTTGTGGATGTTTATTTCAATTGCTTTTACAAGTCCTTCGTCTCTTAGACCACTTGCACCGCTTCTTGCATCTACGAAATTTCTTAAGGATTCTTGGTATTTTCCAAGCGATTTCTTGTAATCATAATCGTCAAATATTTTTGCTGCTTCTTTTGCGAGTCGCTGTGCAGTATCAAATAACCCTGGAGTTGTCTTTTCCCATTCTTCCCTCTTTATCTTCTCCTTTCGGCGCATCTCCTCTTCTTTATGCAGCTTCTGCTCTTCTTGCTTGCGTATCACCACTTCTTTCTTGATTTCAGTTATGCTTATGGCTTTGCTAATCCCATAACCGACAAATGCAAACAGAGGAACAACAAAAAGTGGCGCATTTAACCAACTTGTGGACTCTATAAGCGATCCTAGCAGATAGCCAATAGTTCCACCAGCAATAATACCCGACAATATATTAAAAACTGGAATTAATCCCAAAACTGCAAAAGCTATTCCCCCAGAAATCCCACCAACATCCGGTGGCAGTGAAATTGAAGGGTCGTCCTCGGCGAGGCATAAAAGAATACTGAAAATATATCCCAATATAAAACCAATGATTGCCCAAGAGAAGAGAGTCCCCACTATTTTCAGTTCTTCTGCCTTAAGATAAACCACTGCATAAGCACCACCAAAAGCAAAAACGCCTAGAGATATTAGCTGCAATCCAAAAAGGCCACCTACAATACCTCCTATTATTGCACTTGTGATATCTTCTCCTAATATCCAACCGTATGTGCAACCAATAAGTGCACCAATAGCAACCGTATTCAATAGGAGATAGTTGGAATTGAATGATAAAGTCATCAATATTATCAAACCAATCAATCCGCCTATTACTAAACCAACCCGGGGATAGGATTGCGGTGTTATCTCAACCTTTTGTACCAAACTAAGCGGCATTTTCAGTCATAGCTCCTATCTTCTTCAGTGGAAAAAAAGCTCTCCACTCTTTCATAGCAATACCCTTTACGCTCATGCTTTATCACTCATCAAAACATCCCACCATCGGATGCACGCTCAAGTTTAACTTTATCTCCAACCTTCACCCTCAACACATCCCTCACCGTCTTATTAATCCTTATCACATCCATCTCATCATTGACATCCAGCAGTTGAACTGTTACTATATGTTCATGCCCACCAAAAACGATTCTTGCGCGGTCTATCCTTTGCAGACCCAGTTGTTTCATTATTGCGGGATGAACACGTACAATATTACCATATCTGTCAATTGGGTGCGGAAGGTCAACCCTCAGCAATATTTTAATTGTCTGACTGTGAATTGCTTCAAGTATGCTGATTGGAATCCCAGTTTCTGTTGATAATGCCAAGAACTCTTTTCTGAGTTGCTCTCCAGTCACATTTCCTAAACGTCCCAGTATTCTTCCCAAGTCCTCTGGCGCAATATCAAACTTCTCAGAGAGGTTCTCCACAGCCGGTATTTTCGCTGTTGTTTCATCCTTCCTGTCAGAGGCTTGTGATATATAATAAGACAAACTCTCAACGGATTGCTCTATATGACTTATCAACCCAGGTAGTTCAGTTTTCTCCATTGCTTCCTTGTACATCTCCTTTGCCTTTGCATAATGATGCAAAGATGCATCACGGTCACCGATGTGCACCAGGAAATCAGCAAGCAACGTCTCCTGATAACCATCCAGAATGTTTTCGACTGCATTCACCTCCCTTGCAATCCCGGCAGCACTTTGTGTCTCAAAATGTGGCTTGCTAATCGCAAAACAAGACCTGGCTTGGTCTATCTCTGATTGCAACAAGTGAAGATCGTCAATTTGCTTTTTATTTAGAAACCGATGCATTACCTGTGTGAGATGTGCCCAGCCCATACAGAAATTACTGCTCGCAAAAAGACCTTCTCTCACCTCTTTCGTATCTGCATGGAGTCCCGCATCATGATACATCTTCGCAGCTTTGGCAAAACGCTGCTCCGCTGCGTGGTAATCTCCTTCATTGTATGACTCCGCTGCTTTCTTCTCAAGATACATTGCCATTTGTAGCGGTGTCTTTGTCTCTACAATTTGCTTCTTTGCTGTCACTATCACGTGGTGTGCAATAGGTATTCGCAGATAATCCTCGAACTCCAACCCATATTTCTCTTTAAAATGTTCCACCATGCTTGCTGACAGTGTTCCAAAGGCGGTGTTCTGAGCAGTCGGGTCCATTGGCATTTGTTTTCCGTCCACCTGTAGTTCAACATATACATGCTCCGGAAGAATTACAAGAATCGGTTCAAAACCAATTGAGTCCAGTATTGCAGCAAGTAAAATGGATTGGTCGTCACAATCACCAGCACCAACCTCCAATGTCTTGACTGCTGGCTGGAAAAACTCACCTGCCGGGTCATTGACATAAGCAATCCTATCCCGCACCCATACGAAAATCGCCCGCGCAATCACAATAAGAGTATCATCACTCATCTCTTTAATGTTCAATGGGGCATTGCAAACAGTTCTTGCAAGATCAAATGCCTTCTTTCTTACAGCCGCGTCCCTCGAACCTTTCTTGACTTCTTCGATCATTTCCGCAATCTTGAGTATCCTTATCGAAGGTATGAAATTCGTAGAGCCACAATAGGCATAATCCACCGGAACTGTTCCTCGTGTCATCTTTTATATATAACGTATAATTTTTCTTTGCTAAAGCTTTCTTTTTTAAAGAAAGGTTTTTTATAGTCCCCATTTTTTGTCTATCATTGAGCCCAGTGTATGGAAGATTGCAGCGAGAGCACCACTGGCAGCCCAACCTCCTATCGCCATCCCAACTGCGGCACCACTGACCCGCCCTGCAACTTCAAAAAATGCATCGAACTCTTCTGGCTCTGACACATGCTCAACATATTTATACTTCGGTTCAATTGATTTTACCCATTCTAGATGTTGATATATTATTTCGCTATCCATTGTTCCAAACCTCGCATTCTACTCCGACGGTGCATGCAAATATTACTCCATTCGGGGATTTTCTTTCCACATTTCGGACAGAACGGCATTTATTCACCCCCTGAGCTAAAATCATCTTCTTTCAACTCTCTCGTCTTCAATTCATACGCTTTTATCCTTTCATAAGGTTCCTCCGCCAATTTCTCCAGTCCCGGATTCATCTCATCCAGCATCTTCCCTATTGCTTCCGTGCATAAGAACTTAATGTCCCTCCCGCTCATCTTATGCCCAACACAATATTTGGCCAGTTTATCGTAAAGTGCGTTCTCCTCCAATCTAATCCCTTTTCTTACTGTATGAATCATCAAAATCGCTTTACACGCCTCGTAATCCGGCAACGGTATCTCTATCATCTTCCCAAATCTACTCTTTATCGCCTCATCTATCGCATCAGGCGTATTCGTAGCCGCAATCACCAGCACAAATTTCTTATCGCTTGTTTTTGACCCAAGCCCATCCAACTCAGCAAGCAAAGTAGATAGCCCTCTTCTCGATTCTTCGTCTATATCTGCGCCTCTGCTCAACGCAATCGAATCGAACTCATCTATGAACATAATTGAAGGTGCTTCTTCCCTCGCTACTTCAAACAACGCAGACATTATCTTCGGACTTTCGCCATAATATTTCGACAGCATCTGACTTACTTTCACATCAAAGAAAGTAGCATCTATGTTCCTTGCCACTGCTGCCGCCATCAACGTCTTTCCAGTCCCTGGCGGACCGTAAAACAAAATTGTATTCCAAGCTTCTATTGCCTTTGGCTTCTTCTCTATTATTCCAATCACAACTGACTTCTTTATCAAGTCTTTTACTTCTTCCAAGCCGCCAATATCGTCCCATGCAGGCAAACCCTCCTTTTCCTTTCGCATGATAGTATCGCGGATATATTGCTTGAATCCTGCTTTTTCTTTTACTCCTTCTCGCGTTCTCGTTGTCTCGCTACCCGCAACGGTTTTCATCTTCTTTAATTTCACTGAAGTATCTACAAACTTCTCAAACGCATCATAATACTCCTTCTTTTTGGTATCGTCTTCCGTCTTCTTAACCAGAATCTCGCAGTATTTGCTGCAGTTTAAATATTCTTCACTCGCTTTGTCATAGGCTCCGCTATCGTAATGCTTTTTTGCTTTCTCTTTGCACACCTTTATTTTATCCAGATATTCCTGCTCTAATAGCGGGTTCATTTATCATCGCGCCTAAATTTTATAACATCCTGCCTCTCAAATTCCTCATTTTTGTTTAATCATCCCCCAAAACTATAAGATTTAGATTTGAGACTTCGGCAATGTTTTTAAAATCGTTATCTTTTGTTATCAACTCTTCAGCACGATTTATCGAAATAGAAGCGATGACTAAATCGCTAAACGTTTTGGGCTTACCACGCTCGTAAAGTTTCTTCTGAAGTTCAAATGCAAGTGAATATTCATCAATTGTGGGAAAATATACGCTTCCTTCAAAGAGTTTATAACCTGACTTTCAGCGTTGTATAGGCTACAACCCTAAAAGAGTGCATCTG
>CAZOEM010000223.1:0-5216 GCA_964578735.1 uncultured Halobacteria archaeon
GTCTACCAGTCGTTGAATTGCTCTATTTCTTTCAGGGGCATATTCGTATAATTGGGTTTGCTAATATATATGTTTTTGGGGTATTGAAATGTGAAAATAAATACGGTCTTTCATTAAAGTTGTAATAAAACTAGCTCCGAACGAGCCCACTTCCGTATGGTATCTATAAGTGAAATTTAAAAAGGATAAAATTGGTTTACAAATATGGATAACTTTTTTTTCAAAACCATTTTTTGAAATATGGCTCGAGCAAGCTACGCCTGAAATTAAAGATTGGTTTCAGAGGGAAATAGTATACTTGAAGAAAAATATTAAACCAAATTCCAAGATTCTGGATGTTGGTTGTGGCTTTGGTAGACATATAAAAATTTTAGCCGAATTTTCCAAAGAAGTTGTAGGAATAGATAATAACAAAGATATGATTCAAAAAGCAAAGCAGAATTTATCAGGTCTTAACAATGTAAGGTTATTACTCCGAGATGCACAAAAATTAGAATTTGAGGATAATTATTTTGACTATGTGATCTGCATGGATAATACTTTTGGACAAATATCTGACAAATTAAAAACTTTAAAAGAAATGAAGAGAGTCACGAAAGAGGAGGGAGAGGTTATGATAAGTGTATGTTCAGAGAAAGCACTTCAATATAGGATAGAAGATTGTAAAAAGCTTGGATTGACAATTACAAAGATTGAAGCTGGAAAAATATATACAAAAGAAGGGCTAATCTCTGAGCAATTTACAAAACAACAACTTAAAAATTTGTTTGATTATGTCGGCTTGAAAGTTAAAATAATAGAATTAAATCCTATTTCTTATCTTTGTGAAGCGATCAAATAATTTTTTGCGCTGCCTCGCAACGTGGAGGTGCTCACTTCGTTCCGTTTTTCGCCTCGCTATCGCCCGGATAGGTTCAGATTTGTGATTGTGCAACGAGACAAAAAAATAAATTAGAAAGCTTTATATAGGGTAGCTTAAGTAGATATAGATTACAAAAAAAGATAAGATAAAGGGGGATACCATGACAAAAAAGCAAATAATAATGGGGGCAGTAATAGTAATAGTATTGGCTGTTATTGCAGGTGCTTTATTATATATGCAGCCAACGGAACCGGGAGAAATCAAAATTGGGGCTATTGCTCCCTTGTCTGGTCCCGCAGCATTATATGGAGAAGGTATGAAAAGAGGGATAGATTTAGCTGTCGACGAGTTAAATGCTAATGGTGGAATTAATGAAAATAAAATCCAAATTGTCTATGAGGATAGCCAAATTGATCCTAAGTTAGCAGTGTCAGCAATTCAAAAATTAATTTCTGTTGATAAAGTCCCCGCTGTTATTGGACCTATGGGGAGTTCCGAAGTATTATCTGTGGCACCTATCGCAGAGCGTGAACATGTGGTTGTACTGTCGCCTACTGCATCTACTCCAGAGATTACGAATGCTGGTGATTATATCTTTCGGAATATTCCTTCTGATGTTTACGAAGGAAGTGAGACTGCAAAATTCGCTTACCAGCAATTAGGCTTTCGAAAGATAGCCATCCTTTACATCAATAATGACTACGGTGTTGGACTGAGGGATGTTTTTAAACAGACTTTTGAATCATTAGGTGGAACGATAACAGCAACTGAGGCGTATGAGCCAGGAGCAAATGATTTCCGCACGCAATTAACCCGGATAAAGGATATCGAACCTGAGGCTATCTATTCGATAGCTTACAAAGAAAACATCCAGATTTTGAAACAAAGAAAGGAGCTTGGTATAGATGCTCAAATATTAGGCACTACTCCATTTGAAGACCCTGAAATTCTGGATAAAGCTGGTGAAACGGCCGAAGGTGTGATTTATGCTTTTGTTGGATACGACCCTACAAGTGAAAGGAAAGAAGTTCAGCAGTTCCTACATAATTTTTCAGAGAAATATGGCATTCAACCGGACCCATCTGCTGCTATGTCTTACGATGCGATGAAGATTGTGGCGTTAGCAATTGAGAAAGGAGGTTACACTGCGGATGCTATTAAAGAGGCTCTTTACGGTATAAACAATTTCCCCGGCGTTGCAGGATTAACAAGCTTTGATGAAAACGGAGACGCCATGAAACCCATTCAATTTCGAATTGTCAAAAATGGGAAGTTTGTAAAATATGAATAGTGTAGAGAGCAAAACGAAAAATGAAGGAATATTTGAAAGGATAAAAGCCCATTTTAGAAAGATTTCCCCCCCAAAAAAGAAGAAAGAATGCTATACAATTATTGAATCTGATAGTTTAAAGTTATTAACTTTTTTTTAAAAAAAACCAATAGGTACACTTATATCCTCTTTTCTCCTTGCCATTGCATTTGCTGTTGGTTTATACATGCATCGGCATAATGGTGATTGGCCAGAACTGGGTGAAATGTGGTTTGAAATTACAATAGCTTTTCTCATTGGATTAATTCTAATGATATCAGAGTTTTTAGCATTTGATGTACGGAATTTTTTAAAAAAGCTTGATAAAACTAAGGGTGAAATTGATTTTCATAGCATCTATAAAACAACTTTAGGACTTCTTGAACATTGCAAAGATTTACAACTGCTCAGGAAATGGCCAACTTTTCCTGAAGAAACTGCAAACAATATAAAAGCAATGATTGAACAAGCAAAACAATTGTCTGAATATCCATATCCCGCTCCAACTTTTGAAGAACGGTATATTGAACAATTTAAAGCAGAAAAAGATAGCAATAACAGTAGCATCATTTCAGTATGGGCATCAACACCAGCTGTATGGCAAAATCCTACTGCCATTTACTATTTAACAATGAATGGATTAGTAAACTTAAAGGAATATTCATCGTTCAAAGAGAACAAACAATTAGATTTCTCAAGAGATATAGAATCCTTCTCAAACGAAGAAGAAAATATCTTGAAGAACAATTTAAACAATCACGGATTTTTTTCTGCAAGATTTTTAATCTTCAGTGAAAAAGAATATAAGACCTACGAAACACATATTAAAACTTTGATACAATTACTTCACTATTTCCGAATTCATTGCTTTCCAATAGTAGAAGATGAACTACTTTCTTCTCTTAATGAAAACGAAAGCGAGAATGATACACTTAACGAATTTAACGACCAATTCAAATCAGAAGGAGAAAATACCCCTTTTCTTCCGGATTTTACACTAATTAAAGGATATAGAGAATGGCAACCTCCAGGTGTTGGTGAACATAAATCGGCTTTGTGGATTGTTAAAAATGGAGGAGTTGAAGAGGGGGATAGCGAAGAAGTCGGGAATGCAGAAAAAGTGATTAAAGTACTCGCTTCACAGTATTTAAATCACTCTAAAGTAAAATGGAGCGGCTATATTATGAAGGAGGTTCTTGTTATAGAGAGATAGCAAATTTGAAAATATGGACAGTAACAATTCTAATGGAATAGGTAGACTTAGTGTTGATTTTCTTAAAATAATTTATCCAGTGATGCTAGGGGCATCTTTTTCTATTCTAATGTCTTCGCAAAATATTTCCACCTCCTCATTCTTGACTGGTTTTTTTTGTTATATATGTCTTAATCGTCAGTGATTATTTTTTTTCATTCTCGTGGGTTGGATCATTGCTTCCTAAATTGAAGGGGGCGTTGTTTGTAAGTGTTTTAATTTTCGCATTTGCAGCGATATTTTGTTTAGGCTTACTTATAAGCACTACTAAGTTGATATTAGATGTAATTCCTGCTGACGAAATGACTTCTGAACAACTCATGTGTCTCAAATTACCGAATTTTTGGTTCCTCATATATCTACTCATGATAATGGCTTATGGTTGCTTAATTTTTTATCACATTTATAAAGAAACAAAAAACGACCAAAACCAAGAACACACGACAAACAGGAAGGAATTCCTGAAGGAATTCTGGCAGCCAGCCTTTTTTTCAATAGGATCAAAGGTTTTTGGAATTCTGTTGGTATTTTCATATTGGTTCGGTTTTATCCCACAACCCCTTATGGTTATCTTGTTTTATATAGTTGTTAACGCAATGCAAAATTTTTGGCAGATTCGTAGCCTTCATAACCTTCCAAAAGTTTTAGATTATATGAAAAACTGAAATGTTTCGATGATAGAAGACTACGTTCAATGGGTTCTTCCTTATATCACGATTAAGCATAAGGTAAAATGGAAGGGCTACATTGAAGAATGTTCTTGTATAAAGAGATAACAACTTTAGAAGATAGCAAAGGGGGGTAGGCATCTTTATAAACTTTTACTTCTACTTTTGTATTGATGGAGTCAAAATGTTATTACAGTTATTTCTAAATGGCATCATTGCAGGCAGTATATATGCCTTAATCGCCTTAGGCTTTACTATTATCTATAGAACAGTAAAATTTTTCCATTTTGCTCATGGGGCTGTGTACGCAGCGGGAGCATATTTTGCATATACCTTTGCCATTTCTTTACATCTCCCTTTTGTGCTTGCCCTTTTTTTATCCGCGGTAATGACTGCCGTTTTGGGCGTTGGAATAGATAGGTTCGTTTATTATCCCCTCCGCCTCAGGAAGGCACCAAACTTAGCATTTCTCATTGCATCCTTTGGTGTATTTATTTTTTTGCAGTACCTTATTGCCATCATTTACGGGAATCGGATACTAATCCTAAGAACCTGGCCTGTGAAGGAAGGATACAAGATTTTTGATGCCGTTATAACTCCAACCCAGTTGATGATCTTAATTGTTTCCATACTCTTAATGCTATTTCTTTGGCTTTTTATCCAGAAAACTAAGCTCGGTAAGGCGATGAGGGCTGTTTCAGATGATCCCCTTGCAGCAAGTGTGGTGGGTATAAATCCTGATAAAATTATAATTGCGTCCTTTGCAATTGGCTCTGCCCTTGCAGGTGTTGCGGGAACACTAATTGCGCTTGAAACTAATATTGGACCCACTATGGGGTGGCCAGCGATACTTAAGGGCATCATAGCCTCGGTAGTTGGAGGTGGTGGGAGCATCCCTGGGTCAATGTTCGGCGGTTTTCTTTTAGGATTGGCAGAGAATTTGGGAATGTGGAAAATACCTTCAGCTTGGAAAGACACAATCTCTTTTGTCATCCTCATACTTTTTCTTCTGGTAAGACCTAGAGGTTTCTTTGGTGTGAAACCAGAAAAGGAGGCGGTTTAGATGGAATATCTCTTACACATTCTCGTTATTGCAGGTATATATATCATCCTGACGCTAAGCCT
>CAZOEM010000224.1:0-5197 GCA_964578735.1 uncultured Halobacteria archaeon
TAGCAATGGTCTCTTTTGAGTTGCAACGTGATGCTTTTGACCTTTTTCAGTTCGCCGTGAAAGAATCCGGTTCAGAAGCTGATACGGAAGCTAATACAGAAGCAGAGACCGAGTCGGAATCCGAAAATGAGCTGGAAATAGGTATGGATTTCGTGAAATTCCTTGGTATCCTCGGAATAGGCGGAAGGGATGAGGTTGAACTGGAACTGGACGAGAACGCACAAAAGCTATTCACAAGGATGGGCAGTCTTGCCTATACCATCTCCTTGCTCGACCCATCTTCACTGAGAAAGGAGCCAAAGGTTCCTGAGCTTGAGTTCCCGGTGCAGGTGATCATAGAAACCGAGGTGTTCAGAAGGACAATACGCGCTGCTGAGAAAGTAGGCGACCACATAGTGCTTGGCGTAGACGGGGAAGTGTTCTATATGGAGACGGAGGGGGAGATGGATAAATTGCGACTTGGATTAAGGAAAGATCAATTAATTCAACTGACACCAGGAACAGTTCATTCTTCATACTCGCTGGACTTCATCTCGGCGATGAGCAAAGGGATGAGCCATGTGGAGAATATAACGCTCAATCTTGGCAAGGATTATCCGCTACAACTGGATTTTGAAGTCGCAGAAGGCAAAGGGAAAGTCAGTTATTTGCTCGCACCGAGAATAGAGAATGAATGAATGAATGAGGGAAGATGAGATTGAAGGAATGAAATGAAGAGTATCTTTGCAGAGCCCGCCCAGAGTGAACTCACTGTTACAAAATTTAGATTGATTAACTGAAAAATAGGGCGATTAAGATGGGACGGAATTCCATGCATTTATGCTTTTATCCTTTCCTTTCCTCGGCATCGGTATATGTAGAAGAATCAGGTGCCACGCTGGAGAATTTAATAAGCTCTGCTGCTTTTGAACGTGCGAGACTGAGAGGCAAGGTTAGGATATTAGAAGCGATAAAGGATGGAATGATCCTAAAGCCCGCTGTAATTACCAACGCGCAAGCGGAGATGGAATTACTATCTTATCCTTTTGCTCGTATTCTTGTCTCATGCATCCATGATGAGCACCTTGTCCGCAGATATGTGCTATCCGAAGCTAAAGCGGCACACGAAAAGTTATTAGCAGATTCCCACAGGGACACCGATATTATTTACGATATGGCCGAAGAGTTTAGCATACGCGTGGATTTTTTCCGTGAGCATGTTCAGATGCCTTTCGTTGATTACTTGCGGCTCACAACTAATCTACATGATAAAAAATGGAAACTGGTGAACCGTGGATTGGAGAAGGGACGTGTGAAACTGGAAAAGAGCGAATTTATTCGCATTATCCAGGAAGCGATCTATGAAAGGATAAAGAAAGACCTGCCATTGAACGTTCCAACAGATGTGTGTGATGCGATAAAAGGCTATACCACGGAGATAAAACGAGTATTAGAGGAAACCCGAAAGAAATTCGGCGATGCGGAAGGCTTTACCGTAAAAGACCCAGGCTGTTTCCCGCCCTGTATATCTTACATTCTGAGCAACTTGAAAGAGGGTATAAATGTCACTCACGGCGCGCGATTTGCAGTTACTGCTTTCTTGTTGAACTTAGGGCTAAGTGAGGATGAGATAATAGAGATTTACAAGAACTCGCCTGATTTTGATGAAGAGCAAACAAGGTATCAGGTGCGGCATATTGCAGGTGGTACGGGATGTGTTCGTTATACCGCACCGTCCTGTGCGACAATGCGCACTTATGGCAATTGTATTGGAACTGACGACATATGTAAGAAGATTTCTCATCCATTAAACTATTATAGGCTGAAGTTAAAAACGAAAAAAAATCGGACTCAAACACACGCTTGAAATAAAAAACAAGAAGAAGTATTTGCTCAGCCCGGCACTGTCAAATTTTCCAGTGAAATTACTAAATTTTAGGTAAATACTTCTCCCTTATTTCCCGCGCCTTTTCGATCCCTATTTCCGTCATCCGTACTATCTTTTCTTCCGTTAAGCCATTACTGCCACGCTTTTGCAGTCCGGATATTGACCCATCGGCATTTGAAATCACCGTCAATTTGCTCGCGGCTGCGCTCTCTTCATATACATTTGGGTCCACTAAGAGGTTCCCTCCGATTTCTGCTACTGTTACTGCAACGGGTGTGTCCCGTATATGCAGTGTGTCTTCCCCTGTTAACCCATATTGCTCATAAGGGATACCAACATTAAAAAGAGACGTAATAGCACCCAAAGCTGCGGCATCCACCAAGTTACCATCGTTGTCCAAAGTATGTATATCTATAAAAACCATCCAAACTTTCTCCCCTTCTTCTATACACAACTTCTCCAAATCTATCGTTTCTGAGCCCCTAATACCCCTGTCTACAACTCTTGCTAGTTCTATACTGTCTTCATTTGGCGGCCCCGACTCAAATTCCGGCGATGCCAGTGGTACAAGCTCTGCATTGGTCATTAAAATCCCCTTGTTAGGAGTATCGGGGAACGGTTCACCTGGTTCCACCTTCACACCTACTAAAACTACTGTATCGCCTATCTGCACCCGCGCTGAGCCATCGGCCTTCTTTATTAGGTCTCGTTCTACGATTATATCACGAAAATCAAGGAATCCTCGCCCATCTGCCCTCTTTCCCTCTTCTATCAGGTCATACACGTAATCTTTCCTTATATCCTCTATAACTTCCTGTCCCATTTCTATTTTTCACTCCTCATTTCCACTCTTGCTATATTTCTCAACTAACGCGGCTCTTTGCAACTCGTATATCTTACGACAACCATTCATCGCGAGCTTCAACCCACGTTCAAATTCTTCCTTTTTTAGTCGACCATCCATCTGCAACAGCGTAATTCTGTTTGTCCTTGCAATCATTGCTATTGGCATATCCGCCTCACCGTAATTGTCCTCCTTTGCATCCAGGTCCAATACTACTTCTCCATCTATTTTACCAATGGCAACAGAAGAAACCAAATCCCTCATTGGTATCCCGGCATCAGCGAGCGCGACAGAGGCCGCATTTATGCCTGCTGTCCTCGTACCTGCATCCGACTGAAGTACCTCTACATACACCTCTATCGCAGTCTTTGGATAGAGTTCTCTTAGTATAACCGGGTCTAACGCTTCTCTACTAACCTTCGATATCTCTTGACTCCTTCTGTCCGGTCCAGGTCTCTTTCTATCATCTACCGAAAAAGGTGCCATGTTATACCGGTATTTGACCACCGCCCTTTTCGCATTTTGAAAATGCCTTGGATGCATCTCCCTGGGCCCATATACCGCAGCAATTGCCTTATTATCCCCCAACTCAAAGTAACATGACCCATCTGCCCTTTTTAATACGCCCACTTCTATCTTTATAGGCCTGAGCTCTTCAAAACCTCTACCACTCAATCTCTTCCCATCTTTTATAAGCTCTATTTTCTCTTCTTTCATTCTTCTTCCTTATCCCTCCCCTTTTTCACTTTTAAACGAATCTAAAAAATGTGCCACCCGATCTGTTAACCCTGACGTATGAGCCTCATTCGCAATCTTCATCACCGTCTGCGAAGCGATGTCCATATCTGCGCTACTGCCCTTTATCCAGATACGACCATTCTTTGCGACAAAGATAAAGCAATTACATTTATCCTTCAGCAGCCGTATCATCGAACCACTCCGTCCTATTATGCGTGGTACCTTTGTAGGTGATACTTCTATCAATCGACCGACGCCTTCCATCTTGAATTCGTTCTTTAATGCCAGATCTATCCTCATCATCACATCCACATTCATTACCTTCGCTACAATCAAATCATCAATATCAAGATACTCACACATGTTACCAAAATCTATCTGCTCGCCCCTTCCGAATTCAGATTTGCGTAATCGCGCTTCGTAAGGCGATGCGAGGTCAACAATCCAATAAGGGAACGAAATCTCGACTATTTTCCCTATCACTACGTCTCCGTTCACTGGCATATACTTTCCGGAAAGTGCTACCACTTTTATCGTGCCTCTATCGTCCACTACGCCATATTTCAATGCATAAACATTGTCATCTTCAACGTAAGTGCCCTCGCCTGCACGATTCACCTCAGTCGAGATAAAATCCCCTGGAACCACTACTTTATACATGGTACATCACTTTAATATCTTTGTTTGAACATCTCCTTTTGTTATATGGTTCAAAAAAGAGAATAGTTCATCTCTCATTCCCGCCGGTATTTTCACCACCGCTACGAATGAACCATCTCCTTGCCACTCTTCCTTTATCACGCTATAATTACCCTTTAGCTCATATACTTGCCCTGTGTATGCAGCAGGGATTTTTATCGCTATCTCGGTCTCCTCTATCTTTATCGGAATTATCGGCCGTATCGCCTTCACCGTCTCACTTACTAACTCGTCTACACTTTTAAAGGGGTCAATGTGCACCTTCGCCTCGTTCATAGCAATCTCTATTCTTGTAGGCGTATGAGGTGTTTTAGTCTGCGGGTTTATAGAGATGCGAGCAATCTGGTCTATCACCATTCTCCTCTTCTCCTCAACCTTTTTTCTCCTTTGCGCCGCAGTCAGTTGCACCTCGCCTCCTTTTATTATCCTCTCCGCTATTTCCATCACATCCGTGGTAGAAAAAACGTCCATCAAATCCCCGTCCGTTGCCTTTTCACCCTTTGAAGCATCTGTAAAAATCTCATCCGCTGCCAAAGCGGACCCAACTTCTCCTTTACCCCCACTCCTGATCTGATATGCCAGCTCAGGATCAACGAGGGTCTCAAAATTCTTCTTGCCGTGCTTATACCTGGCCACCACCGCTTTGTCTAGACTCACCATTTCCTTACTCTTCTGCCTTCTTTCCCTTCTCTTGCACCTTCTTTATGTAGGGTTCCAGCTTCGTTGCCTCTAAAATCCTGAAGCTTTTCTTCTCTGACTCGGCAAGACCTACATCCACTGTTGTTATGCCTATCTTCCCTTCTGTCACTTTATACAACGCTTCCAAACCGAGCAAGATAGCATCTTCAAGTTTGATGTCTTCTTTATACTGCTGCTCTAGCATCTCTGTTACTATGCTTCTCCCGGAACCTATCGCAGTTGCTTTATATTCCAGTAACGCACCACTGGGGTCAGTTTCAAAGAGGAACTTATCGCCATTGTACACACCACCGATCAACAACGCAGTGCCAAAAGGTCTAAGCCCGCCATATTGTGTAAATGCTTGCTTA
>CAZOEM010000225.1:0-5112 GCA_964578735.1 uncultured Halobacteria archaeon
ATATTTCCCACCTGTTTTGAATGTTACTGAGGGTATAGCTTCTAATATTACTGGTGTACCCATAGGTCCCTATATTAAGCATCGGGAGTTTAGTCTTCTCTGGATAATATTGGCGATTATAGCAGGATTAGCTGTTGTGAGTGGTGTGGTATGGCTGATTTATGCGAAATATTTTAGAATGGAGATAGAAGAGGAGATGGTATAGTGAAATGGATAAAGAATCACCTGTCATTTCATGGATAAAGAATAGAATATTGCTTATCTTTTCAAGATTCAAGAAGAATGCAGAGGCGGGCATCGGTGAGGACAAAGAACAATTAATTGATCATGAAGAAAAATCAAGCGAAAAGAAGGAAGAAGTACCTACCAGTATTAGCGAGGTATTGAGAAAATGGCTTGAATTTGATGAAAAGATGCAAAATTTTGATGAAATGGTGGAAAAAGGCAGAAATGAGATTTTAAAAGACAGAAAGGACATTTCAAATAAAATAATAGCGGGAATAAGTGGTTTAGAGGATGGATATGACAAACGATTAAAAGATTTAAAAACAAGTATTGAAGAGGACTATGATAAACGGTTAATAGATTTAAAAACAAGCATTATAGAAGAATTAAAGAAAAAAAATGAAGAAGGAGCTGTTTCTGATTTTATAATATCCAAAGAAGACTTAGAGAAGATTAAAGACCTTACAGAGACCGTAAAGTCAAAGAAAATGTTAGAGAATCTTAGAAAAATGATTGGAGATATGGGATTATTTAATATTTCAGATACAGAATTAAGGAAATTTGGGCTAATTATAGGTGCAGCGAGCTTATTACCAGAGAGGGATAATGATAAATCTGAACCGGACAAAAGGACTGCACAATCGACTGATCATTCACATCCTGTAACATCTCATAGTTCAATAGACAATTTAGAAAAACGCATAGACGAAATAAATATCCAATTATCGTATAACAAAGGGGTTAAGTTGCTCAAAGAAGGAGATTTTGGGCATGCATACGAGTGCTTCCATGATATAACAGAGAGTAATCCCGATTATGAGGGCGCGTGGCTTAATAAAGGGTTTGCACTGGGAAAATTAGGCGATGTTGATGAGGAAATAAAAAGTTATGATAAAGCGTTAAATATACATCCAAAATATGAAAAAGCGTTGCACAATATGAAAATTGCGGAAAGAAAAAGCGGGATAAAGAAAAAATGGGAAGAACTACTGAGGCGGATGCCGTTTTAGAAATAATAAAAAAAGTAGAGGAAGTGTGTAAATCACGGGGAAAGAAATATGATGACCGTATGATTAAGCATTATATTACAATGGGGAGTATAATTAAATATTGGCATTGGCCTGCCCAACTTTTTATTTTCTTTGAAGAATCCAAAATTTATGTTTATAAACGGCTACCAGTTCTCTTAAACACAAGATTCTCTTCCCAGAATGTTGATGAGGAAAATATAGAAAACAAAAATAGCGGTATAGAAGTTCTAATAGAAGAATACTTAGAAAGTAAGAAAAATGGGCCAATTAATAAAACAAAGATTTTAAAGATTGAAAAAGACCTGTTATGGTATATAAATAAGAATAAAGAAAAAAAAGTTAAAAATTGTGGACAACTGTTAAATGGATTAATATCTGAAAAAACTAAGCTAAAAGAAGAGCTACAAAATGAAAATGATAAAATTAAGAATGTTGTGATTTGTTGCAAAGACGAAGGCATCGATTATGTATGGGAGTGGATATACTGGAAGGAGAAGAAATTTTTTGGGGGTGATAAGTTTTTTTGGGGTGATAAGTTTCATATAGTTAGAATACCTAAAGATGGAATACCCGATTGGGAATTAAAAAATTCAAATTTTCAAATCAATACAGTTACTATTTTGAAAGATGATTGTCCCGTTGCATGGAATATATGTGAGAATATGTGTGATAAACTGAATGATATAGTAACATGCGAAAAAAAAAATTTGTTGGATAACACTAAACTTAAAAGTTTGTATTTGTTTAGCTGGGACAGCGTTCCTGGGAGCGATAACGAGAAACTCATAAAGTTTCTCGAGGATGATTTCGATATTGACTGGGCAAAGGATTCAGAAATCAGCAAATCCGAAGATCGAATCATCTCTATCTCTAAAGATGAGAACTCAGCCGTTATAATGATCGATGAGGAGGAGGAAAAAGCAACCCTAAAAATGAGCGATGACAGAACCTGCGACCTAAAAGTTAAAAATGAGGACGGTAAGCTAAACATATACAGAAGTTTAAGTATCCCCAATTGCATACACATTGGAGCGAGTAGAGAAACATTTGAGGGTGAAAATTTGACGACAATTCGTCAGAGATTACCACAAAGGAAACCATTTTTTCTTTTTTTAAATATATTCTCTAATGAGCCTTCCAGTACGTTTGACTATATATCAAAATTGATAAATCCACGTCCAGCTACTATTTGGATTGACAGTACTTTGAATATACCGGAAAATTTTGCAAAACTTTTTGTAAATATTTTTTATGATGAAATGATTGAAGAGCTTTCAAACAGGGGAGCAAATATCGCTGAAATAGTAGCAAAAATACGTAAAAATGAAAAAATAAAAGACAATCTTTTGAGATTTGCATATGTGGTAAATGGAAATCCTTGCGCTAGGTTTACTCGTGCTTAGGCTTTTAGATTTTTTTATTCTGAAACACTTGCTTTCATTTTTTCGAGTTCCTGCTCATAATAGCATTTGAATTTTTGAAAACTACTATCTGCTCCTTTTAAGTTCAATTCATAGTTAAAAATCGTAGTTTCAACGATTTTTTTGCTTAAGAATGTTAGCTCAGCAAGATACTTTGCTGCTTTCTTTGTCGCATCTCCAAGTTCTTCTCCTTTATCCGCAGCAGTTTTTCCAACAGCTACAAGAGATAATACCACCTGGGGTATCACATCTTCAAGTATGTTTTTCGCAGCGGCTTCTCCAATATTTTTAAGCGCCAATACATCTCGATTTATCACATTTCCAAGTTCATTTCCCTTATTATCTCCCTTAGTAGCTTCTTCCGCGGCAGCTTTTCCAATGGCTTCAAGAGACAATGCTGCTTGCTCTATCTCAACCTTAAGTACTTTTCCTTCATCAACAGCAGTTTTTCCAACAGCTTCAAGAGATGATACTACTCGGAATGCCCCGCCATCAAGTTTGTTTTCCACAGCGTTTTTTCCAACTACCTCAAGAGATGATATTGCTTGCCATGTCGCATCCTTAAGTTGGTTTTTCGCAGCAGCTCCTCCAACAGTTCCAATAGCCATTGCTACTTGTTCTGCCCCTTGTTTAAACTGTTCTTTCGTTGTAAATTCCCCAAAATCCTTTAATTTTTCAATAACTTGTTTAGTTGATTCTTCATCCGTTCTACTTATAGCAAATTTGCCGATCCCCTTTAAATGATCGCAAAAGGACGTTGAAATTTTTTTTGCACTTTCTGAATCAATAACTTTGATCACCCGATTTGATAATTCTATTAACCCAACCCGCATCGTTTCGAAATCATATTTCATGATCGAAGCACGAATTATATCCATGATAGGCTGAATCTGGCCTTCTTCTTCATTTAAAATCTTCTTACTAGTGATCTTGATTGCTAATTTCTTTATAATATTTTCTGGCTTCAGAAGATTAGAAATATTCCGTATATACGGAACAAGAGCAACATACGAGAATACCCCAAGCCAAAACGCAAAAGAAACATCTTCAAATAGCATCCAAGAATCATGAGGGACCTGTTTAATTAGAAGGAGACCATAGAATATGGACATACCATATATAAGCAAAAGAAGCCACATATCGGGGTTCCTTAAGGAAATATCTATTACTCGCGGTGAATATTCAGAAGCGGTAAATTGAATCGCAATAAGAGTCAGTGATACAACGATGGCAACGATTGCTGCCTCACTCTCAACCAGTGTGCACAGTATGGATCTGGCATTATCTGCATACATTGTGGTAGCATTGTTAATCGTAAGATTAGTAGTCACATTAAAGGAATGACGAAAAATTTCATTACGAGGATAACTAAAATTAAAGGGATAACCAAAATCATCAAAGGGATAACGAAAATAAACAATATTAGCCATACTAGATACGACATGACCAACAAGAACAACCACGAAAAAAATAATGGTGTACTCAAGCAAAGATTTAAGCCATAGTTTTATCCAAGATACCCACCAATCACGCATTTTATTTATGGCGTCTTTAATAAACTCGAGTGCTTTTTTCTGCATGCTTCCACCGATTTTGTTTCCCCTCTATTATGAGTTCCCCTTTGTGTTATATAACACCTGGTTCATGATAGCATCTATGTTTATAAATAGGCGATGCAAATGGCAGATTTTTATCATTGACTGGAATATTGGTTTTTGACTATCGCAGGTGTAAGCGGAAGCGTTATACGCTATAATCACACGGTTTAACAGTGATTACTACGAAGGGTCCTGAGGACCGGGTCAGAAAACGAAAACAGTTGCCGCTTTGGGATAACAAGCGAGCAAGCCTATATTGCCGAGCGGAAAGTCAGAATAAGGAACTGCGATTGTGTGATGAACCGATAGAACAAGGAGGAATTCGTAATTGCACAAATTCTTGTGGAGTTCGAGCAATTGATTGTAAAATGCAAAATCTAAAACGGAAATGGTGATGAGCCCTTTTGAGTTTTAAATTTTAAATTTTTAGCAGACACGCTACACTCAAGCGGTTATTGTTCTACGGATTCGAAAGCCATGAACAAACCTTTCTTTACAGAAGAAAGCTGTACAAAAGAAAGTATCTTTTTCGGTAATGTCGTTTTCTTTAGAGAATGAGTCTGAGGGGAAAAGGTTAGAATAAATTCGATGAGAAAATGGCTTTTCATATCGTCAAACACAAAAGTTTAAATGATGCTGAGATATATATAAAAATATAAAGGGAGAAAAAAAATGCCCGCGGAATTAACAAAAGAAGATATTTTTCGACTGTTTGCCGAAACCGACAGAAGGTTGGACAAGAGATTTGCCGAAACCGACAGAAGATTGGACAAAAGATTTGAAGAAACGGACAAAAAGATAAAGGAATTAGCCAGCCTCTTCACGGGACAGTGGGGT
>CAZOEM010000226.1:0-5104 GCA_964578735.1 uncultured Halobacteria archaeon
AAGCGAATACTGAGTGCTTCAAAGGGGAGCCACTCATTGACAAGCTCATCTCGATGGAGGTCAGTGATGATGCTATCGTATTGAAGGCAGGTGATATAGATGTCGCATCCTTCTGGGGTAAAGAGATAGTGGCGAAGGAAGAATTCGAGAACGATCCTGATTTTGAGATAATCTCCGGTCCGAGCTGGTGGGTGCGTAAGCTATACTTCAATTGTGAGAAGTATCCGACAGATATTAAGGAGTTCAGACACGCACTTGCTTATGGCATAGACAGAGAAGGATTCGTAAAAAACGTCATGCAAGATGGTGCAATAGTCGCAAATACGGGTATAATCCATCCTGATTCAAAATGGTATAAGCCTGGCCTGCCGGGTTATGAGTACAATACAGCGAAGGCAAACGAAACGCTTGACGATTTGAACTTCACAGACTCAGACGGCAATGGAGTAAGGAATTATCCGGGCGGCGAAGATATAGAATTCGTGCTGTTTGCGAACACCATTATGAACAGTAAAGACGAAGCGGAGTACATACAGGAGAACTTAGAGAAAATCGGAATAAAAACAGAAGTAAAAATGATGAGCACTAAAGAGATAGACCCCATCTTAAATACTGGTGAATTCAATATCGCAATAAGCGGTCATGGGGCTATAGTACAGCCAAGGAAATTATATACTTTCTATTCGTACCAAAATGACGTGTATGACGAGCTATACGAGAAACAATTAAAGACAACGAAAGAGGATGTGCGAAAGGAATGTGTTGGAGATATGCAAACAATTATTGCAGATGACCTTCCGGTATATGCGCTCTATCATCCACTGATGTGGGAGGTCTACGATCCGGACAAGCTTGATACGTGGTTCTATACAAAAGGCGGCATAGCCGTGGGCATACCAATCGCGCAGAACAAGCTCATATTCCTCTTCGACCCATGGCGATATGACACTAACGAAGATGGCATAATAGACGAAAGCGAATTAAATGACGCAACGCAAGACTATGATGACGGTAAGATAACTTCGGAGCAACTGGATAGGGTGTCTTATCTATATTGGTAATAAAAACTCTTTCTTTTTTCTTTTTTTTCAAAAAGAAAGCATTATCAAGGAAATAGAGGTACTATGAAAAAGAGAAAAAACGTATTGGCAATAAGGCTGCTGATATTACTTACTGCAGTAGTGATAATGGCGACAGGAATAGCAAATGCAACGCCCACTGTGACTAGGACGCTCCCTGCGGAACTGGTACCTGCTGATAGCAGTTTCCAAGTTGAAATAGAAGTATCTGATTATGGTACCGTAGCTGAAACTCTTCCTGAGGGGTTTACTTATATGAGCTCCTCTCTCGATCAACAGGCAGTACATTTTGATGGACCAACAAACACAATTGAGTTCAAAGTAACCAAAGATAAATATTTAGATTTCACTTATACTGTGGCACTGCGATATTATGACCTCAAAGAGGGTACTTACACTTTCAGCGGGATACTAAGGGACAGAAATGGAGAATATGAGATTGGTGGAGATACAGAGATAGTGCTGGGAAAACCGGAAGGAGATGATTACGCAGAGCCAACAGCAACGAGGACACTACCTGAAGGACCGATAGCGGCAGGTGAAAGTTTCAACATAGAACTAGAAGCATCGCATTACGGTATTTATGGTTACGTAGTTGAAACACTTCCTGATGGTTTTGAGTTTGAGGATTATTCCGGACTCGTAGATGTAGATGGTGACACGGTCGAGTTCGAGTTGTGGGGTGAACCTTCATTCATTTACACAGTGACCGCACCGGACGAAGGTGGCAGCTACACATTCGAAGGCATACTCATAGATGAGGAGAAGGACGAATATGACATAAGTGGAGATACCGAAATAGTAGTAGGAGAAGAAGCTGGCGAAGTTACACTACCGACGAACCTAACAACCAGGGAACCCATAGATGCTGTTGTGAACAGTGCAGTAGGAGAATTACAAACTTTCAAGATCGCCATAAACAAACCTGCAGATATAAGCTGGCAAATAAACGGTACGGAAGTGCAAACAAATGAAAGCGTAACGGATGCTACCTATACGAACACAAGTGCCGTCATTGGAACCTGGAACGTATCTGCAATCGCAACGAACACAACAACCGGTTTATCTGAAATGCACACGTGGATATGGCACGTAACATCTACATCTGCGGCAAATATAACCTCAAAGCCAACTCCTACATCTGCTGCAACACCCACACCGTTACTAACACCAACACCTAAATCTAAACATTCTCCCCGTCCTACGTCTAGCGCCACACCTACGCCCGCGAAGTCAGCCAAGCCAGCCGTACCAGGATTTGAGCCAGTATTCGCTCTCGCTGCTATCTCTGCCATAGCCTACCTGCTGTTGTTCAGAAAAAAAGGAGATGAAGGAAGATGATAGTGTATAAGTTTTAGGTTTTAGGTATCTTGCTTAAGAGGTACTCACAAACTCACAAACTCATAAACTCATAAACTCACAAACCCACACAGGGATGAAATGCAGACGAACATAATAACAAAAATAGTTGGCTATATTATTATAATCGTCATAATTATCTCGCTCAACTTCTTTTTACCAAGAATGATGCCTGCGGGTCCCTTATCCGGGTTAACGAGCAGTACCCAGCCAGTTTCGGAGCAATACATCACGTATATGGCCGACCTTCTGCACGGTGATCTTGGTTGGTCAACATCAAAAAACGCACCTGTATGGGACGTATTGATGCGCAGCATGAAATGGACGCTCCTTCTTGTCGGCTCTTCAACTGCGGTATACATAACATTAGGGATATTATTAGGTGCTGTCTCGGCATGGAAGAAGGGCAAAAAGACGGATGTGGGGCTGCTCATTTTGTTCATTTCTATGGCTGCGTTCCCGCCTTTCTTCCTTGGCATGCTTTTCATCATCTATTTCGGGTGGCGGCTGGACCTATTCCCACGATTTGGTGCACAAACGCTGTATATCGATTATTCAACCGCTTTCGGTACGTTATTAGACATATTCGATCACCTATTTCTACCGGCTTTGACGCTTACGCTCACCAGTATCGGCGTAATATATCTCATAACAAGGAATTCGATGCTTAATGTATTGAACGAGGAGTACATACGGACAGCGAGGGCAAAGGGCCTGGGCGAGTGGTATATTATACGCAAGCACGCATTGAAGAACGCAATGCTACCGATAATCACACTGGTAGCGCTGATAGCAGGACTAGTAATCACCGGCACGATCTTCGTAGAGACGGTATTTGCATATCCGGGCGTTGGTTTGCTGGTCTCAGATGCGATTTCAGCACATGATTATCCGCTATTGCAGGGGGCATTTTTGTTTTTCGCGTTCGCAATCCTGGCGGTAAACTTCACTGCCGATAGGATATACGAGCTTTTGGACCCAAGGGTGAAAGAAGAGTGATAGAAGCTACAATCAGTTTCATGAAGCAGTATAAGAATAACAAGCTCGGATTGGTGGGATTAGGACTACTAATTTTCTTTGTTTTATTGGCGGTTTTTGCTCCGTATATCGCACCTTATGATCCGCATCAAAGGTTCGATAGCACAGAGCATCCCAATTCTGAACATCTGCTCGGAACAAACCATGTAGGGCAGGATATATTAAGCGAGTTGATCTATGGCACAAGGGTTTCCTTATTCATCACGCTGTTTGCTTCTATAGCAGCAGTGGGTATAGGGATTCTTATCGGGCTTGTTGCAGGCTATTTCAAGCGATTTGACTTTTCCCTCATGCGGCTTACAGACTTGTTCCTCACGATTCCGAAACTGCCACTAATAATTATAATCGCAGCATTCACGCTCCCTAGCGTCTGGAATCTAGTATTTGTATTCGCTATATTTGAGTGGGCTATAACCGCTCGCATTATACGATCAGAGGTATTAACGTTAAGGCACAGGAATTATGTGGAGGCTACAAGGCTGTTCGGTGCTAAAGATTCGCATATCCTGGCCTGGCACATCTTTCCTTACGTGGTCCCACTGGTGTTTGTACAGTTGGTCCTGGTCTCAAGATACATATTACTTGCAGAATCGGGATTGAGCTTCATTGGGCTCGGAGACCCAACAGCAAAGAGCTGGGGCATGATGCTCCATGATGCTTTTGCATATCCCACTATATTCATATCGGATATGTGGATGTGGTGGATGCTGCCAGCCGGTTTCTGCATTGTGCTAACGATACTCTCATTTACGTTCATCGGATATGCACTGGAAGAGATAGTGAATCCGAGTTTGAAGAAGTCGCCGTGGATTTGAATTGATAGTGACTGAGAAGCCCAAAACCACGAGATTTTACAGATTAACACAAGATTCTTGGGTCAACATGTGCGAAACGAGCAAGTAGTGTGCTTAAGTATAGCCTAGCAAAAGAAAAGACATACAGAAAGTATTTTATGTACTCCGATTAACACTAATTAATGCAGATAACAAGAAAGAATAATTTTTTATACTCGGACGCAGATGAACGCAGATAATCAACCTTTATAGTGGGAATTTTTTCTGAGTCGAAACTTTCTCAATCAAATTAAAAAACTTGTTTTGATTTTAGTCTCATAGGGATGCTTATGAGAATAAGCAAAACTAAAGTTTTGGACTTCCTTATGAGATGCCAGATTGAAAGAGGGGGATATACGGGCAATGACATTGCGAAATTAGCCAAAAATATCCCTGTATCGCCGCAAGCTCTGAGAAAGCGGATAAACTATTGGACATCAATCGATCAAGCTTTCAACCAATTGACATACCTGGGGCAACGAACGATTTCCATCACTCTGGACGACTTCATTTTAATCGATCAGCGGCTCAAAGAGAAGCCTTTAGGTAGGATGTCCGACATCCTTCGAGAGATAAATGACAACCAGCGGAAACAAGGAAAAAATACAATCCCTCAATCGGCATTTTACCGTTTCATTACTAGCCGAAAAGAGTCGTTAACTGGCGATGCTCCACGAGAATTGCAATGGTTAATCCTTTTTGGGATAAATATCGTCGATACATATAATCTGGCCAACGCACGTGCTTCTTTATCTGATATCTTCTCTTACACAGACTTAAAGACCTTTGGAGGTA
>CAZOEM010000227.1:0-5069 GCA_964578735.1 uncultured Halobacteria archaeon
TCTTTCAGCTCTAATGACCCGAAATCAATAGATAGCGGAGAGGGCGTAAAATATACAGAATCAGAAGAAATCTTGAAATCCACCGGCCATAATATCTCTATTGGTATCTCTACCGTACCCTTACCTGCCTCTCCCGCATCTAGATACAGTGTGCTGCGGTGTGTCCCTTCGGAGGCATAATATGGAACAGAAATACCCATTTCTATATCCTCTGAATCATAACCGCTAACATGAGAGCGATACGCCACTATCGATAGAGTGACATTGGCAGAAGGGTTTGTTACGCTTGGACCTTTAAGATGCATTGGCATGCAGCCCTTATTGCTAACCGAGACCTTAGCCGTTGTATGATAAGTATGTCGCTCTGTCCTGGGTCTATTAAATTTTATTGTCATGGAGGCGCGGGAGTTATAGGATAGTTTAGCAGGGCAGCAAATCTCGCCTTTTAAATTAATTGTGCTGCTTCCTGCTCCTTCGGTGCTTGAAACGCTGTATGTCCATGAGTAGTATCTTCTGCAATTATCCTTTGTGATCCCGCTGGGCTCAAAACAGAAGTCAATCGTTTTAGACTCTCCTGCGGGCACCACAAAGCTGCTTGAGATCATCTTAGCTTTCTCATGACTGAATGTCGTCCACACATTTCCGGATCTTTTATTTAACGTCACTGTTATCGATTTGTACCCTAGCACTTCCGAAAAGGTAACTGTTTTTGGTTTGCTCCTTGACCCGGTTGCGTCTATTCGTTCAAAAGTAACGGAAGTTGGTGAAACCACTAACTTCGCTTTGTATGTAATACTGATTGGAATTTTGATTTGATGATATTCACCATCTCCTTTCACTTCCACCTCGCCTTTATATCCCCCTTCGCTCAGACTGCTGCTGAGTGTAATAGTGAGGGATACCTTCGCAGACCCGAAAGGCGCGATTTTTCCGGACGATGGAGAAGGAGCGATTTTTATCATTCCCGGTTTGTTGGTGCGGTCAGACACAAAATACTCAATAGTTTTATTTATCTTATTTGTGATTGTGAGGCTTCTTGAAGCGGTAAAGGTATGTGTAGTAGCTCTGGGCTGGTCAAATGCTACGCTTACCGTTGTTGGAGTGGTTACACTTAGGCTATTATCGGCTGTAGCGGTATTCACCAATAGCAAGCAAAGCGCAAAAACTGCAACCAAAATCGCTATCGTTTTACCTTCTTTTCGCATTCCCCATGCCCCCTATCACATTGTATTTTAAAGAATAAGCTCTTCGCCCAACCTCGTGTCATCTAATTCCTCACCCCATCTCTTGAAATCAGTCCATAATATAACAACAATGAATGAAAGGATAAGAAGATATATTCCGACTCGCAGAAGCGTATCAAGCATCAACCTTAGGGAAGTCTCATTTATCTCAGCTTCAGTTTTTGTTACGCCCTCATTCTCCAGTTCCGTATCATTATGCTCCTCATATAGTCCCTTTGCGCTCTCAAAGGACTTCCGGGCGTTTAATATCGCCATGAAGTCAGACCCAAAGAAACCGGAAGAGGGATTTATTGCATTCTCACGCTGCACCCTGGCAGCATGTAGGTATTCTAATGCACTTTTCATATCCCGATCGTATATCCTTTTATGCCGCCTCCACTCGAACTCCATCCTGCTCGCTTCACTGGTCCTACCGCCTTTTTTGTACATAATGGAACTATTTTGTGCATATCCTATCTTCACCTTCGTCTCGTCCGTATTCCTCGCTGCCTCCTCGAAGAATTTGCCTTCACCACGGTAAAATCGTGTAAGAGCAAGCTTAGCAAGCATAGGTATTCCATTTCTTTCCGCCATATCATATCCCGAAAGCCTATTTATGGACAGGTTCAATCCATCTGCGGCTTCTATCGCAGTTATATGGTCGGACGGATCAGAACTCTTGCTTAAATTTACCATTACGTCAAATTCATCACAGATCCCGAGCGAGACGTCAACCCAGGCCTTTGTAGTTGAAGTCACCTCTACGCCGCTCATTCCTTGTATTACCGTCTTCATCGTTGTCTTTGCAAGGTCTAATTTGCGATAATCGTCAAATAATCCGGGCTTGTCCCGCGATAGAATATTCTCTAGTAGTCCACTCTTCAACTCATCTGATCCCGCTGCGATCATAGAAGAAGAGAGGAATATGACTATGGTCATTAGTATTAGCACACACAAACTTTGCCGCTTCATCAATAAAAAAATAAGGCATGAATATATATATGTGTTCACTTTCAATTAGAAAAGAAAGGCATAAAAAGTGTAAAATTTAAACTGGTAAAATGGCATACCTATTGCTTGGACTAGGAAACGCAGGGGGGGCAATTCTCGATCCCTTGCTAGAATATAAAGAGGTGAAAAGCGCTAAGCCAATCGTTATGAAGCACCAGCCGGATGGTGATACGGCTAATAAAATCGCGACAGCCTTAAAGGGCGTAAAAGACGTTAAATTTACGTTCCTTTTCACCTGGCTTGGCGATAGCAGTATAACACCGCAGATAGCAGAAACGCTGAGTGAGCAAAAGAAAAAGGTAGTTCTTGTTGGTGTTTTACCAGCGGAGAGGAGGCAGAAAAAAGAAGTGCTAATCGATGCATATTATGCACTGGAAAACCTAAAGGAGTATGTGAACACGTTTGTGCTCGTTGATAACCAGAAGATAGCGCATCTTCCAAATTATACCGATTATTTCCCTCGCTATAACCGGTATATCGCATCTTGTCTCGCAGACCTCCTTATTGGGACATCACAATCCGAATCGTTGCCCGAAGGGATGCATTTGTCTATGAATAAAGCACTAAAGGTATTATCATTTGATAATATGCCCGGATATGTAGCTTTATCGCGCGCTTCTGAACTGACAAAGGGCTTATGGGGCTATATATTCCCCTATTTGATGCACAAGCCGCTTGACCTTGAAACACTACTCCATATCGCTATGGATAAGCTCAGTGTTTCTAATGCGCCGATCGGCGGTGATAAGAGCATCACCGCTATTCAAGTACCGGAATATTATATCAAGAATAAGAAAGTGGATAAGGGTTTAATAGAGGAATTCATGCACGCATATTCAAAAGAAAGCCATCTGACAGTAGCAATAACAAAGCGAAATATAGCTGCGGTAACCAATCTCTTCACCTACAAGTTCGATCAATTGGAAAGATTACGAGAGATAAGGAGGCTTGCTTATGAATAAGATATTTATTCCTTTTACTCTTTTGGCTCTAATTGCACTCGGCGTCGCCATCCTCTTTACCCAGGGACATAAGGAAGCGATAACAATTATAATCTTCTTCATCCCGGCAGTGCTAGCTGTGTCATTCTTAGTACAATATATAGTAACGAAAAGGGGGCGGAATATAAAAGATAGGGTAATGGAAAGAGACATTACGAGTATTGCCGAACACTATACAGAGCTAATGCGGACGTTATACGATTTTGAGGATAAATATGGGCCAAGTACGAAGGAATTCCGTGTGGCATTAGGGAAGGTAAAGGCGGGGTTATCTGAGCTGGGCTGCAATGTAAATGGCAAGATAAGAATAGAAAAGAAGAAGATAAAGAAAGTAGCTTTTGCCGACATCGATTGGCTAAGAAAGACGTTTGAAGACATAAGGAAGCAGTATGAGATTATCCTTTACTCTCATGCGCTGGACAAATGCAGGAACTATTTAAAAACCGCAAATGAGCTTGAAAGCGAAGGATATAAAAATATTCATGATCAAATACAGAAGATGGAAAGCAAAATAAGCGGGGATGACCGTGTAGAAATGGATGCATTCGAGCTGACTATCTTCATGAATGAATTTACTTCGATCATGGATAAAACGCTACGAATCTGCTTGCAAGATGCAACTAGTTTAGAACGCGAAGGTAAAGAGATTGCCGATACTGCCAGAGTCAGAACGAATATAAAACTTGTTGAGCATAGCATAGAGATGGGTGACTACGAGAACGCAACTAAAGTATTGATCAGTATGATTGAAAAATTAACAGGTGTGCTGGAGGAAGAGTTTGGCCAGTATAAGGAAGACACGCTTGAGCTGTTAAAAGAGGTAGCTGGAATTTCCGGTACCGCAGAAGAGGAAGGTGGTAAAGAGATAGGAGGGCTGAAAAAGAATATAGAAGCGTGCGTGCAGCCATCAGAGATGCGGAAGCTGCGGAAATATACCGATACGCTCATACAAACGTCCCTAACCACTATAGAGGCGGTATATAATATGATATTCGAGCTTGAGGATGAAATAGCGGATGAGAATCCTGCAACGGATGTGTATCCGGTGGAATATTGGGCAAGGGAGAAGAGGAGTGAGGTAGATGATCTTAAATCTATGTCAAAATCAGACATCCCTAAATATACACGCCGATATAGGCTTTTGGCTTCTGATGCTCATTCGAGGTTGGCGTATGACGCCGAGAGATTGCAGTATATGGGAACACAGAGAAATTAATAACGAGATATGCAATCTCCGGTGTGATCACGTGCTCAGTACTCTAAAGGACCAGCATCTTTAAACCCTTCCCTCTTGCCCATACCTGCCTCGTGTTCCAGCTCTTCCGGCTTGAATAGCAGCTTTATCACGTTCTCTGCATGCTCCCGCGTACGACTGTCTGCGAGCCATGCTAGCTCTTTCTCCTTCTCTACTTCATCTTCATAAACAAAAACCTCGATTATGTGCTTGGAAGTGAGCAGTTGTGCTGCTATTATACCAAGAGAGGCTTCATATGCACATTGCTTATCTATATCCTCAGGTCCGGGCATGCCCAAAGCCATTACTATCTCGCATCCGCTCTCCTCTATCAGCTTCTTAGACGCTACTGGCAGGTCCTTTATCCCCGGGACCGTGTACCGCTCTATCTTAACGGATACTCGCTTATTCAGCTCATCTATTGCCGCTGCACCCATGTCATATCTCGCAAAGGTAGTATCAGCAATGCCTACTTTCTTCATTTCTCCTAATTCTCTTAGTCCACACAAGCCAAAGCCCTAAAGGGGCATACGTTCACGCACACTTCACAACGGATACATTTATCCTCTTCCAGCTCTATCTGCCACGATTGATTAAACT
>CAZOEM010000228.1:0-5059 GCA_964578735.1 uncultured Halobacteria archaeon
CGCAGATCGTGAAAGCGCTGAGAATAGCAATAGAAAAGGGACTCCACGTCCCTATCGTTTACAATTGTGGCGGATACGAGGCAAAAAGCACCATTGAGTTGCTAGATGGTATCGTCGATGTCTACATGCCAGACATAAAGTATGGCAATGTGGAAAGTGGAGAGAGATACTCCAATGCGCCCGACTATTTCGCGGTCTGTAAAGAAGCGGTAAAGGAAATGCACCGTCAGGTAGGCAATTTGAAAGTGGATGGAGTAGCATGGCGAGGGTTACTGATACGGCATTTAGTGCTTCCAAACGCGTTAGCAGGCTCAGCAGAGGTTCTTAACTTTATTGCAACCGAAATATCAACGGAAGCCTATGTGAGCCTAATGTCGCAATATAGGCCTATGTATAAGGCGTACGAGTATAAGGAACTGAACAGAGGTATAAATATGAGTGAATACCGGGATGTAATAGATATTGCGATGGAATGGGGTTTGCACAGGGGGTTTGAGCTGGTGTAGGGGGAAAGAAATAATGGGAGAAGATAGTATCTCTGAGAAATAACGTTTGAGGTATTGCAATGACCGGGAAAGAAAAGAATAAAATAAAGTTTTTAGGCACTGCAGGTGCCCGATTCGTAATGATAACGCAATTTCGCTCTTCTGCTGGCACTGTTCTTAGCTTAAACGGCACAAATATCCTTATAGACCCGGGTCCGGGCACGCTGGTACGATTTGCGTCTAGTAAGCCAAAGCTCAACCCAGCTAAGCTGCATGCTATTATTCTAACGCATAAGCATTTAGACCATTCCAATGACGTAAACGTGATGATAGAAGCGATGACAGAAGGAGGGTTCAAGCATCGGGGTGTGCTTCTATGCCCAAACGATGCCCTAACAGACGGAGGCGATGCGGTTGTCTTGAACTATTATAAAGGGCTTTTGGAACGGATAGAAGTGCTAAAGGAAGGTGGTACCTATACCGTTGGTGAAATCAAGATAAATACACCTAAAAGGCACGTGCATGGTGTGGAAACGTATGGGTTGAACATAGGGCTAAAAGACGAAGAAGAGACTAAAGTGTCCTTTATTGCAGATACACGCTACTTCGATGGTTTAGAGAATTATTACGATGGTAAAGCGCTTGTGCTGAACGTAGTGATGTATCAAAGGCGAGAGGGAGTGGACCATCTATGCGTGGAAGATGCGAAAAAGATTATAGAAGCAAGGAGACCAAGAGTTGCGATACTTACGCATTTCGGGATGACCATGTTGAGAAATAAGCCGTGGGTAATAGCGAAGCGGCTGAGCGAAGAGACGGGTGTGGAGGTAATAGCAGCGAGGGATGGTATGAGATTTGACCTTGGTACGCTTGTGTGACAACTTAACGTGATCTCGAAAATACGTAAAAACGCTTAATTAACTCTCGGCACAACAATTTTGAAGTAGTTTAACCAAATCGAATCCAGCGAGGCATCCACAACAATCAATACCGCATTTCCATCGCTTCTCTTACCATTTAAACATCGCAGTTCGCCTTCTTTCGCCGCCGCAAGAACTTCTTCAAATCTATCCTCAAAAGTCTCCCTTGCCTTCAGCATAACAGCCCCCTTTCCTTCATTCTCTTTCTTATGTGTGAGTAAATCCTTAAACTTTCGTATTCCATCCGCTCAACTATTTCTGGCGATATATCGCTTAATCTGTTTACTAAATAAGTATTTCCTTTTGTTTCCTTTACAAATAACCACCATCTTTGTGTCCAAATCCGATTTTATTTTTATTTAAACTCTAATCCTAATCATTAAAGAAGGGACAATAAAAGTCATTGGAGAACCTTTACAATCTGTCTTCGGATACAAAAGATTTGGGGAGAAGATTGCAGGAATTTAAAGGCATTGGTGCTGTGACGACACAGATATTCCTGCGTGAATTGCGGGGTGTGTGGCAAATAAGCCCGGAGGTATCGAGCAAAGCCGAAAGCGTAGCAGAGAATCAGGACCTAAATCTACAGGAATTCGCGGGTGAAAAACTTTCACGGGTTGAGACTGCTCTCGTTAAAATAGGTATAAAATATTGTAAGCGAAAGAGATGCGAGGGATGCCATGTGAGGGGGTTTTGCAGGCAAGTTGTAGCATAAGAACAAATTTACCCTATTTTATCCCGATTTTTTAAACCCTCCAATAATGACTTAAAAACGTCATCTCTCACATCTTTTACTTCAATCTCTTCCTGCACTTCTCCTGAAATTAAATAATCCAATACAATCCTTGCAGATTTTGAAATTTCTTCTCTGTGTTTTTGAATATCCTCAATCCTTTTTGCATGTTCCTCTACATATTTAGGGTCAAAACCTATTACTTCAGCAAATGCCACTAAAACCGCACCACACTCAAAGCAAACCGGACTGTCTGTTATATCCTTTAAATCATAAGTTGCTTTAATGAGTTTCAATGCTTCATTACCTCTCTTTTGCATGAATAATAAGAATGCGGAAATGAAAAAATCATTTGCACACTTAAAAAATCGTTTCGTTGGCGATAACACTCTCCTCTAGTGTAATATGCCTCAGCATGGCACAGTCGATTTTTCCAGTGAAATTGCTATATCCTTGAATTTCACCGCAGAGCACACAGAGAACGCAGAGGCGCCAGAAAAACCAAGTAATGGTTGGAACAGTCTTAAAACTCTGCGTACTCGGCGATCTCCGCGTTGATAAATCACTGGCTTTTTAGACTGTGCCTGTGGTATATATCGGTGTCTACAAGGTAGGGGAAGGGGTATTATCTAGATAGCTCCCCCACAGCATCAACACAATAAAGTGTCAAATAACATGAAACGTAACGATTAATCAAATAAGATGAAAACCCTGTCTTCTGAACTGGTTATTGACCAAACCAAAATGTCCCTCATCCAGGGCAACCTAACTAAACAGGAAACAGATGTTATTGTAAATGCCGCAAATCCTTCTTTGATGGGTGGCGGTGGAGTAGATGGTGCAATTCACAGAGTAGGTGGGAGGGCTATTTTAGATGCGTGCAAAGAGATAGTGAAAAGGCAGGGTAGACTGCCAACAGGAAAGGCAATAATAAGCACCGGTGCCTATGGCTATCCAGTAGAGGAAGCCTCAAAGGTGGCTATAAAAGCTGTTAGCTCTTTCCTCAAGGCGAAATCAACGTCCATCAAGGCGGTAGTATTTGTCCTTTTTGATTCTGCAACGTATGAGCAATATCGGTATGCGTTAGAGAAAATATCAGAAGCTAAATGAAGAATATCAAAATTTATTTTATATATGATAAGAAAGAATAAGTTAATTAAGTGAATAAAATTAGGAGAAGTAATTATGTCCGCTAAATATCCAGTCTACGAAGAAGATATTATTCAGGAAGTCAAAGGTGTGCCTGAAGAATACTTGCCTAATCTGCTTCAGATTGTGCGCCTGTTCCGTGAGAGCGTGGTATTAAAGCCCGCAGAAGCACGTTTCCGCAATGGTTTGAAGGACGCATTAGCCGGTGAGACAAAGCCGGTGTCCGAACTGTGGGAGGGCATTGATGCCGAATGAACCTGCCGAAGAAATGCATATCGCATATACACCAGAGTTCAAACGCAACCTACGGGCACTCGCTAAGAAGTACCGTCATATCCGGTCTGATGTCCAGCCAGTGATTGACAAGATATACCATTTAAAATCACCGACAAACATCATCCTTGTGACCGTATATTCCAAGCTAGACCAAGCGGACATATCGCCAAAGGCGATTCGGCGCATTATGAAAGAGTTTGACGAATATTGCTTTTAAATTTCAATATTACATCATTAATACTTTTGAACTCGCCATTTGACTTCTACAAAGCTTTTGTAGGCATTTTCAGATATTGTATTTCATAAGTAATCCCTTGTACTGACTAATTTTTATACTTAAGAAAGTCGTGATAAAATCCACAATCATCCCAATTTCTTCGATATTGAGCGACTAAATAGATAGAAAAGCAAGAGATATTATCCTAATCTCTTCTCTCACGTATCTTTATGCTCTTTACAGCGACAACACGACAAAAAGCAAGCCACAAATGCTCCTATTTCATGTGCTGTTAGCATAGTACACTAATTAAGGTGCTGGCCAATCTAATGTTGCATCTACGTACGTTGTTTCGCCAGCCGTCACATATACACTCATTGACCAATCCTCATAACCACTAAGTGTGAGTTTTAGTGTATGGTAGCTGGACACTACATTAATTATCGTGTAGGGTGTTAGTGCGTTTATAGGTACGCCATCTAATCCTATATTTGCACCCGAGGGTGAAGAAGTGACACGGATAGCTCCTGCATTTCCTGGCTTCTCCTGAGACACTGATGAGCATCTAAAACTCTCCGTTCTACAATTGTTCGCTTCATTGCTTTCGTCTACTTGATAATCAATATCTGCACAGACTTTTATCTCCGCCTTTTCTCCTGCTGTGCAATCCCAGACATAATCGAAAGTCCTGAAGATCGAAGCTCCGGGTGCTAACGAGCCAAGATGGTTTTTATCTATATATGTTCCATCAATGTAGAATCCAGCATAGCTCGGACCTGTTTCTGCGTTACCCTGGTTCTTTATTGTATAAACTATCCGCGTTTCAGCGATTACCTCGCTCTCTTCTATGTGAGTAATTACCAGGTCTGGCTTTTTTACGGCAGGCGGTTGGTTTCCTTTTGCCCATCCATTCGATTCTTGGAATGGATAATGATCCACACCGTCAGTGTAAACGGAATAAGACTTATCGCTTGGATTTCCAATGCAACTATGATCAGACCAATAATTGCCGCCCGCGGTCGGACCATTATCCCATGAATTTGTACCAGTGTCATCAAATGCTTGTCTTTTTGTGTTGTCAATGAAATTGTTATGATAAATCAGATTATTGTTGGAATCGCGTAAAGAAACACCTATATCATTTAAAACTAGGTCGTTGTCTCGTATCACGTTATTGTGCGATGAAGATAGGTGAATGCCACTGAAATAATATATATTATTGAAGAGGCTATTGTTGGTGATCATATTGTTATTTGAATTGATCAGGTAAATGCCCTCC
>CAZOEM010000229.1:0-5054 GCA_964578735.1 uncultured Halobacteria archaeon
GTTTTCACAGCTAACGAAGATAGATTGAATGCAGGGTCCTTTTCAATATCGTTGATCTTCTGCTTTGATTCAACACTCAAAACGTAGCGCGTATCCACCTCCAAATCTACCCTCTCTTCTGGTCTCAGCACTTTACCATCAAAAACGGCATGCAATGTCTTTGTCTTGGTCATCTTACGCCTCCTATATTATTACATATAATGGTATTTGTTTAGCTCCTTTTTATAACCACCCGATTACACAGATTTTCACGAGAAAGGGAATAATGTTAACATAGTTCTGGTACTCTATTAACCATTTTATACCAAATAATCCCAAGTTCTTGTGTTAATCTCGTGAAATCTCGTGGTTTTTTTAGTTGGCTATACAAATACTAAAGTATAACTTCTACCTATTTGCTATTAGGACGCAGATTTACACGGATTTACACGGATTTAATTTTTGACACGGGAGGAGATGATAATTAAAAACTAAAAAAAATGCACAATCATGACAAAAACACAAAAACCGCAAATATCGGCGTTGTTATAACCGACCCGGACGACTGGACAGCGAACGCCTTCTTGACGAGCATTCGCAAAAGAGGAGCAAAAGCCATACCTATTAACCTCACAGCGTTAAGCGCTTCCATCACCTCTTCTGATTTTTCCATATTCAATACAGATATAAATGACTTATTAGAGCTCGACGCGATCATTGTCAGAGACGTTGGCATCAGCTTCGCCCTGGAGCAGATTTCTTTTAAGTTCGATCTGCTTCGGCAGTTTGAAACAGCGAACATACCGGTTATGAACTCGCCCACAGCAATCCAGAACGCAGCAAACAAGTTCTTCTCCTTTTACCTTTTCAAACAGGCACAGCTACCTATTCCGCATACCGTAGTCACTTCCGATTTGGGTGTCGCGTTGAAGACAACAGAAGAATTTGAAATTGCAGTAGCAAAACCGATCTTCGGCAGCCAAGGTAAAGGGATAGTCATGCTTGAAAGCACTCAGCCCGAGTTGAAGCAGAAACTCGCAACGCTACTGAAAGAAAGGGGCGTGCTTTATTTACAGCAGTTCGTGCCTAATCCCGGACGCGACATAAGAGTATTTGTGGTGGGCGAAGAGGCATTAGGTGCTATCTATCGGATTTCGCAGACTGGTTCATTTATTAGTAACTTGAGTCAGGGCGGTAGACCACTTATGTGTGATCTAACAGAAGAGCTGCAAGTACTGGCTGTAAATGCGGCAAAGGCAGTAGGTGCGGACTTCGCGGGCGTTGACTTGATAGAAGGAGAGGAGGGATTGTTCGTGCTTGAAGTCAATGCAACACCATCGGGAAAAGGTATAAAACTCGCTTGCGGTATTGACGTCACAGAAAGGATAATTGAGCGCATGTTTGAGCAGAGTTTATGAGTTTGTGTGTTAGAGAATTTTGGAGTTCGAGAGTTTTTGGATAAGAATTTATATGGCAAGCTATTGGGCAAAAGCCCATTATAGAGAACTCGGAGCAAATCCAACGATACCTGAATGCGCTCCCTAATCTCATAGTAATGAACTTCTTGGAATTCCAGCTTTACCGATATGGCACACTTGTAGACAAAACGAAATTACGTACGGCCTTTTCGCAGCAAAGATAATGGCGGGAAAGGCGGGGATAAGGTTCGTTATGCTGCTGTTTGGGGATTGAGAGATGTAAAATACAAGTATCTTCGCAAAAATGATGTTACGAGCACGAATTGGCTGGTGCTTGAGCCAAAAGAGCCACAATATCTCGCCGTGCCTATGGATTTCGCTTTGCAAGCGGAGTATGATAAGTTCTGGAAGGTGACGGATATATTTAAGGTTTATTCGAGTGGTGTTAAGACACATAGAGATCATTTTGTTGTTTGATTTACGAAAGAAGAAATAATCCGGAGACTTAAGTTATTTACTGGGGATTCAACCAATGATTTGGTTAAGGAAAGGTTGAAACTAAAAGTTACAGATATATTTCAATAAGGAACCGTATTTCAGTGGTATTTCAAAAGCGGCATGGGAATATCAAATCGGTGGTTATCAGGTGCTGGTGAAGTATTTGCAGGATAGGAAGAAGCGAGAATTGCCTTTAGATGTGATAGAGCATTACAGTAGGGTGGTGAAGGCGGTTGAGAGGACGATTGAGGTGCCGGAGAAGGTCGAGGACTTTTATTTATGGGATGTATATTACCATCAATTTGAGCAATTAATGTCTGAAGCACAAAATTTGAGGGATTACTTTCGTCCTTTGCATTTCTCACTGCGAAAACACAGCCCCTGAAAACTTTCATTCTTGGCTTAAAAATTTGTATTTGTATAGCTACATAAAAAACCACGAGATTTTACAAGATTAACACAAGAAATAGTTTCTCATATTTATGTGGTGTAAGAATATATTTAACCTTTATGTTTCAAACCAATTCTTCAACCGCTTTTTGATCGAATCTATAAACTCCTTTATCCATCCAATAAGCTATGGCTTTTGAAAGAAGTCTTATAAGCTCTCGTGGAGAACCTTTTGCTCTCTTTACCATCGCTTCCTTCCCTCGTTCATCAAATAGCTCGTTTAGATTAAGCCAATTCAATCTCCTTTCGAGTATCTCGCTGAGGAAGTGATGCGCTTCTTCGCTGTCAAGCTTTAAATGAATAATGACATTGAAGGCAGAGTCTTATATTGTTTTTTCATCCTTTACTTCAATAATGAATATTCTGCTAAAATTAGCGCTCTGTTCCTCCAAAACCCTTTTTATGGTTGTTATTATTTGAGGATGATTAAAATCGTAGGTTGTGAGATTTTTCTTTCCTGATGCTTTTGCGTGAATATTTGCGGGGAAAATATTTAGACCCCCTCCTGCTTCAAAACCTCTTTCTATCGATATAATAAAATTCAACCGTTCATTTAAATCAACAATACGCTTTTGTTCTTCTCTTCAAACACCTTCAATTTCTTCTTTGTGTCAAGGATGCTCTTATCGAGCAAAAACCACTCTCTTTTACGTGATGCTCCTAACACGCCAATCGCAGTTGCCAGATCAGGAACCTTAAGCTTTATTACTTCCCTGTATGTCAAGCACCTACCATTTATCGTTTGTTGTTCGCATTAGTATAAATAAGAACAAACGAATTGGTTTTCTGAGCCCACCGGAAGAAGGTAAAAGGCACGATTGCTGAGGGAAAAATAGAGAAGATGATAACCATTAAATGTGCTACGTGCGGAGAAAAAGTATTTAGATACCAAAAAATAGGAAAAGGCAGGTTATGGCATTGTTGGAAAAGCAGGATTGTCCGAGACTATTCCATTAAAGAAGGGAAGAGAATTAAGTGTAAATGTGGTAACTTAATAGGGTTGGACGAAGGGAAATGGATTAAATTAAGGAGAAAATCATTCATCTATTCGGGAACGAAGTTAACAAAATAATTGGAGTTCATTCTTGCCTTTCGACAATTATCATCCCTATTCCCTCCCGCTCCACCACTCGCCATTATCGTTTATGACAGGATCATATCCAGTTCCTGCTGTTTAGCATGAGGATAGCGAATGGAGCAAATTCGGTATACCAGTTCAACGTGCAAAAGAGGCCATCCAAAAGGTTCTGAACCTGGATAACTATATGAACTCGAATTTTCGGTTGGGTGCAGATGCAGAAGAAATTAAATCCGTGTGAATCCATGTAAATCCGCGTCCTAAATTAAATTTATAGGCAGAAGTTATACTTTATATACAATGAAAAAGATATACGGTATTATCGGTGACCCGGTCGCACATAGCCTATCCCCGGTTATGCATAATGCAGCATTTAAGAAACTCGGACTGGATGCAGTCTATCTTGCATTCCGTGTTCCTCTAGAAGAACTTGGCGATGCAATAAGAGGCGCGAAAAGTCTCGGCATCTCTGGTCTTAACGTTACTATACCACTGAAGGAAAAAGCGCTTTCCTTTGTGGCAACAGAAGAAGTAGCGAAGAAAATAGGCGCTCTCAATACCATTGACTTTAGCAGTACTCCCACTGGCTACAACACTGATGGGATAGGTGCGCTTAGGGTATTAAAAGAGCTGGTGGGTGAAATAAGAGGTAAGAACGTGGTGATTCTTGGTGCCGGTGGAGCAGCAAGGGCTATTTCTTTTTATCTCGATGCAAGTGGTGCTATGGTGACATTGGCGAACAGGACAGAAGACAGAGCCGCTCAATTGGCTTCTAATCTCCGTAATGCGAATTCTATTAGCCTGGGTGCAGAGCTTAAAAATCAGATCGGAGATTCGGATATTTTGATAAATGCAACTTCTGTTGGTATGCATCCAAATGAAGATGCCACCTTGATAACCGCAGATTTAATGCATCCTGACCTTGTCGTGTTCGACATCGTGTATAATCCAATAGAGACGAAGTTGTTGAAGGAAGCGAAACGTGCAGGCGTAAAGAAGATAGTGGATGGAGTGAAGATGTTAGTATATCAAGGAGCGGCATCGTTCAATTTATGGACGAAAGAGGACCCGCCGGTAGAAGTGATGGAAAACGCGGTTAAGGCTGCTTTGATTCGTTGACTTTTGCCTTTTGCCTTTTGCCTTTTGCCTTGTCAGCACAAAAATCGGTGGATTCTTTAGCTGATACCCTGTTTATATCGCCAATCCCAGCCAATCGAATACACCAATTACCTTTAATGCCACATAAAACATCACAGCGATGAAGATGTATCGTAGTTGTTTCGCCGGTAGCCTATGAGCTATTCTCGCACCTATTATGGCAACAGGAATGCTGGACATAGCCAGACAAGCCCATGCAAGCAGATCGACATACCCAATGGAAAAATGTGGGAGATCGGGAACGAAAAAGCCATTTATCATATAGCCTATGGAACCCGCAAAGCTTGTGAATATCATCATTGACAGTGAAGTTCCAACGGCGCGATGTATTTTGTATTTTAAGCCCATTGCGAGCACAGGCACCGTAATAACTCCGCCGCCAATACCTATAAGTCCACAGATAATGCCGATAGGAAGACCACAGGCAGCCAGGAGGAAAGGCTTATCTTTCGGGTCTTCTTCTATCTCTTGCG
>CAZOEM010000230.1:0-5045 GCA_964578735.1 uncultured Halobacteria archaeon
CTTCTTATATGTCTTCACATCACTAAACTCATATTTCATGAGGAAATCAATCTCCAATTTCAGAAAGGAGTCCACCTTCTTCAGCTCCTCATCCAGCCACTCCCAGAACGGGTAATTTATTTTCGCAAGATAGAAGGGGATGCCATCAGAAAAGCCGTATATTTCTATACGTTCTTCAGTTGTAGATACCGGAAAAAAGTCGGTCAATTCAGAAAATTTCAAAGCCTTCAATTTCAACTGCCCCGTTTTTCTGCCATACAAAGGGGCATGATAGCTCAAAACCTGACTTTCCATCATGGATATGGACGAGCCAAGGAGTATTAATTTCGTCTTTGTATTCGCAAGAAGGACATCCACTATCCTTTGGAGTTCGGAAACAACTTTCGGGTTCTCTTTTATCAGGTTTGGAAATTCATCAATAATTATTATCTTGTCTTTCAAGAAATTGAATATGGCTTCCAGGTCCGCCTCCACATATTTTAGTCGCGGTTCCACCCGCGAAGCAACGTCTTTGAGCTTTTTGAGATTGTTCTCTTCGGTTGCAAGATAATAGATATATTCCTTGCCTTTTACACTGGCAAGAGCAAGCGTTGTCTTTCCTATTCTTCTTCGTCCGTAGATAACATATAAATCCAAATCGGGCCCGTTTAATTTCGCTTTGATTGCCACCAACTCATTTTTACGGTTTATGAATTTCATAGCTCACCCCTTTTCTGTTTGTGTTAGCAAGATAATATAATATGTACTATACTAATTTGACTTATATAAAGTTTTTGGTCTTTATAAGACCACCTATCGGTGTTTGGTTATTTTGTATAATAATCCAGGTTAGACATATCATGCCTCTGTTTCTTGTTCCAATAGCGCCTTTGCCTTCTTAACTGCATCAACAGCGTCTTTACCGTATGCGTCCGCGCCGATTTCCATTGCGTATTCCTCACTCACTGCGCTGCCACCTACCATGATCTTCACTTCTAACTCGGCTTCGCGGAAATACTGTATGACCTCCGCCATGTATTCCCGCGTCGTGGTGAGTAACGCGGACATAGCGATAATATCAGCCCCTGCTTCTTGGACACTTTCCGCATACGCTTCCTTCTCCACGTCTGTCCCTAAGTCAATGACCTCAAACCCATCTGAAGCGAGCATTATCTTTACTATCTCTTTTCCTATGTCATGTACATCCCCTTTGACCGTACCGATAACGACTTTACCTATCTTCTCTTCTACCTTTACCTCTTCTTGCAATAGCGGCTTAAGTATTTGTAATGCCTTTTTCGCGTTCCAGCCGGAGACCATCAGTTCAGCGTCGAAATATATCTCTTTGTATCCGCGCCCAATTTCGCGTAGCCCTTCACTCAGCTCGTCTATGATCGCATATGCATTCATGCCATTGTTCCGCTTCTCTTCGCAAAATGCTTCTATCTTCTTCTTCTTTACATCAAGCAGCGTGTCAACTATTGTGTAGCTCATACATTAAGATATTATCTTCAAAGGTTTAATTTTAGTAGATGAACATCATACTAAAGGATCACGGAAAAGAGGCGAAACTCGTTAAGGGCCGAACCATACTGTCATATCTGCAAGAGTTGGAAATAGACATAAATTGCCCCTGCGGAGGCGAGGGGAAGTGTGGTCAGTGCTTGGTCGAGGTTGAGTACGCAACCGGATCACTCTCTGATATGACAGAAGCGGAAAATAAATTTATACATGACGATACGTGCAGACTTGCCTGTCAGGCGAGGATTCTAAAAACAGACGACCACATTTACGTCCGAGTACCAAGAAGAATATACCACATTTTAGAATCAGGCGAATGTAAGGAGATACCTCTTGAGCCGTTCGTGCACGTAGAGGGAGAACGAGTCTTTTGCGAGTCCGAAGACCTGGGCGAATATACGGGCGAGCTATACGGTATCGCTTTAGACATAGGGACGACAACTCTTGCTATGTATCTAATAGACCTTGAGAGCGGAAAAGTGCTTTATGTAATATCAAGAGAAAACCCACAGACTAAATACGGTAATGATGTTATTTCTCGGATAGTATTTGCGCGAACAGGTCAGAACAGACTCGAACGAGAAATCAGAGACGCCATGAACGAAATGATCACCGCTATGGTAGACCCAAGTAAAGTATTTGAGATGGTGGTAGTCGGTAATCCTGTAATGAGAGACCTGTTTTTCGGCTATTCCGTTGAGTCTCTGGGTAAAAGCCCTTACGAACCTCTAAGTGTAAACGCGGTAAATGAAACGGCGGAAAAGCTCAGGCTCAAGGCAAATCCAAAATCGCGTGTTTACGGGCTTCCGTTGGTCGGTAGTTTCGTCGGTGCTGACGCTTTAGCTGTTACGTTGGCAACGGAGATATATAAAAGTGATAAGATATGCATGGCAATTGACATCGGGACCAACACGGAGATCATACTGGGAAACAGAGACCGGTTGATTGCAACGTCCTGTGCTGCGGGTCCCGCGTTTGAGGGTGCAGGCATAACGTGCGGACTCGGGGGTGTAAGTGGTGCAATAAAAGGCGTGAAAATAGAGAACGGAGAAGCTATATACAAAACGATTGATGATGCCACTCCTATCGGAGTTTGCGGTTCCGGATTGATAGATGCTCTGGCTGAGCTTCTGGATAACGGAATAATTAACGGCATGGGTAAGTTCCTGGGCGAGGAGAAGGAATTTGTAATAGCCGAAGAGTTTAGTTTATCAGAACAGGACATAGATCAGTTGAATCTTGCGAAAACCGCTGTCTCAGTCGGTATAAAAACACTCGTGGAGCGATACGGAATCGAGCTTGAGGCGCTAGACAATGTCCTTCTGGCTGGTGGGTTCGGGAACTTTATAAACACTGAGAATGCAATACGTATTGGTCTTCTGCCCGCAGTGGCAGAAGAAAAGGTGAAGAAGGTTGGAAATGCCGCACTGGAAGGTGCCAGACAGGCATTAATATCAAAGACAAAACGGGAAGATGCAGAATCTATTGCAAACCGAATCGAGCATGTAAAACTTGAAGAAGAGGCGGACTTTCAGGAGAAATTCGTCAGTGAGCTTTATTTCCAGCAATATCTTTAGCGTATTGGATGCGATATTGACTGTACTATGTTAAGAAGTTAGGCGATTTTACAGCAATTATAAAATTCTAGGGCATAGTGGTGGACTTACTGTACTATAACTTTTCTAGAAATACAGTTCTCAATGAATTTCGTTTTTTGTATTTAAATGTTCTACGATTGCTGCGGGTTAAAATAAAAAAATCCCACTTGTTATAGTACACATTTATATTACACACTACTTCTTTTATTTCTGGTGATGAACATGCGATCAGACATAATAAAGCAGGACATCGAGACCATACCACACCGCGCATTATTGATGTCCGCGGGACTAAAGGAAGAAGATTTTGACCTGGAGAAGCCGTTTATCGGTGTTGCAAATAGCTATAACAACATTATTCCAGGTCATATACTCCTGAACGAACTAACGCAAGAGGTAAAGCGAGGGATAAGAGATGCCGGTGGAGTACCATTAGAATGGGGTGTTCCCGGCGTTTGTGACGGTGTCGCGATGTTTGTAGAGATGCGATTAAGCCTACCAAGCAGAGAGCATATCGCAGATAATATTGAAATCATGACACTATCGCATTCGTTAGACGGCTGGGTGGGCGTAACCAATTGCGATAAGATTACGCCTGGAATGTTAATGGCTGCCGGACGTCTTAACATACCGGCTATTATGCTTACCGGTGGACCGATGAAAGCAAATGTGGTAGACGGGAAGAAGCATCACCCTATTGAAGGCTTTGGCGTTGTTGGTCAGGTAAAAGGTGGTACGATGACGGCAGAAGAGGCGACAAAAATGCTGCCGCTTATGGTCTGCGGTGCAGGTTCTTGTGTCGGGCTCTTTACAGCAAATACTATGGCTGTTGCTACTGAGGTACTGGGCATGTCACTAACGAAATGTGCAACGACTCTGGCGATAGAGCCGGAGAAAAAGAAGCAGGCGTATGAAACAGGACGAAGAGTAGTTGCACTGGTAAAAGAGGATGTTAAGCCTGGGGACATAATGACGCAGAACGCATTCGAGAACGCAATTAGAGTAGATATGGCGATGGGTGGCTCAACAAATGCTGTTTTGCATATCCCCGCGATAGCAAAAGAGGCGGGCGTCGATATTAATGTAGATATGTTCGACGAAATAGCAAGAGAAACGCCGAATTTATGTAAGATAATACCTACAGGCACCCATGAAATGGCCGATATTGACCACGCAGGCGGTATTCCAGCGGTTCTTAACCGCTTGAAAGATATGATTAAAGACTCACCCACGGTAAACGGGAAGTCAATAATAGAGATAGCGGAAGAAGGTAATGTGCTGGATGACGATGTTATCCGAACTTTAGATAATGCACACTTTTCTGAAGGTGGGATAGCTGTATTAAAAGGTAATATCGCACATAGCTCAATAATAAAGCAAACTGCGGTTGACAACGCGATGATGGTTCATTCTGGGCCTGCAAAGGTATTTTATACCGAAAAGGACCTGCTGAACGCGATAGAAGCGAAGAAGATTGTAGAGGGCGATGTTATTGTGTTGCCATACCAGGGTCCAGCGGGAGCACCGGGAATGCCGGAAATGCTGACGCCTACGGATGCGATAATGGGTGCAGGTTATAAAAAGGTGGCTCTAATTACTGATGGCAGATTCTCGGGCGGCACTACCGGCCCTTGCGTTGGGCATATAGAGATGGAGGCGTATAATGGTGGGGCCATTGGTGCAATAAAAGACGGGGACATTATAGAAATAGATATTCCTAATAGGGAGCTGAATGTGAAATTGAGCGATGCAAAAATTGAAGGTAGGCTAAAGAAGGTTAAAGCGCCAGAACGGAAACTGACGCCGTTATTGGTTTCGTACCGGAAGAAGTTTACTGGTAGTAATTGCTATGGTGAATAAGGTAAAGGCGTGAAGTTTAGCTCCTTTTTATAGTCACAAGATAAGACAGAGGAGAACTAGGATGAGATATGTTCCGGGTGTGAAGAT
>CAZOEM010000231.1:0-5017 GCA_964578735.1 uncultured Halobacteria archaeon
CTCAAAATTATCCGCTTGAAGTTTTCTTCCTCTTCGCTCCAGAAAACATCAATGCAGCTATCGGACTTATCATGCCTCTCTATGCACATCTGGGAGCTCCCTCAGCCCTTTATGAATAACATAGCAATGTGTGCTGTGTTTATAGACATGTTTAACGGTCCTACACTTATTTCAAACTAAACCAGGTAGCGAGCTATATTACGGTTACTCAAACCTTCCTCAAATTAATACTTCTTTCTCTATTTCAGATACTTCCGTCACACACAAAAGTGTCCCACTTCCATATGAAACTCAACCTTCCCGGAGGAAAAAGGGAAAGACGGAAGTAGTTTTCTCTTTCCTTCTGCTTTTGACTTTTGGAAAGACAAACGGGAAGATTTGTATTAGGGGTATTTGTAGGATGTGAGGAGATAGGATAGATAAAGAGAAATGTATAGATATAAAAGACAGGAATAAAATGATGATGAGTCTAAAGAGTCACCCGGTGAGGGTTCAATGATTCGAGAAGGGTTGAACGATGAGTCGATTTTTCTTGCTGCAACTTTTCAGGCAGCAATAGAAGACGATCCCGAGGAAGATGCAATCTGGAGGAAGTATATCAAATGAACTGGAAACATTTTTTGTAAAGAAAGCAAAGAAAGAGTAAAAAAGATGAGGGGAATTAAAACGATAGCATTAAAAGCATTTAGCCTTCATAGTTTTATGAACACCGAAGACGATAAAGAAGTAGACTGGGAGGATTTCTTTAATGTCAAAGTTAAAAACAGGTGATATACTCATTGCGGAATTTGGATATAAATATTTTACGGAAGCAATAATAAAGATGATATAGGGGGTGCGAAAAAGGGAAAAGAAAAAAGCATAACCATTGGGATTAAAGAGAACATCTATGAGCTGTTGGAAGCCATCGCACAAAAGCAGGGGTCTAAGGTGGAAGACGAGTTAACAGAAGCTATCAAATCATACATTGAGCGGATGAGTGCATATAGCAACGATCCTTTCTTCCAAGTAGGGAAAGCAGGTAAATCCGGATTGAAAGACCTAGCAAAAGCTCACGATAAGTATTTCGCGTTTGATGAGCACTTTAATCAAATGGGATTCATTCGGAAGCCGTAAAAATGAAAAACAAAGATAAAAATAATACAATACGAAATTATTCATAAATAAGGAGAAAAGAAATGGGGATAGAAGTAAAAGAGGGGATGCCTAAAATTCGTGCTTTTGAAAAATCGGAGCAGATACCATCAGAATTCTGGGAAGACAAAAAATGGGCATTAGAACACTATGCAGAACTTCGTAGGAAGTATGCTGATATGTGGGTGGCAATTGTAAACAAGAAAGTAATAGCATTCGGCGAAGACCTAACAGTAGAAAAGGAGAAATCTATACGAAAAGAAATCGGGCGACCTTTCGTCACGTTTTTTGTAGAAGGAGAAGCAAGAGTACTATGAAAATTCAACTCTTCTTTTCCACAGAACCTATTATTGATACTAAAAGTGAAGTGGAATTACATAAGGGTATTCGGCTTCTTACAGTTGTGCAGTTCGCGACGGGTGAAACATGGAGCGACCCACAAATCGCTATTGTAGATACAGGAGCACCAATTTCTCTTGTTCCACCAAAAATATGGAAGAAGTGTAGTGTTGACATCTTAGGTGAAACGGAACTCAGAGGGGTAATCCCAAAAAAGGAATGTGCCATGCAGGTGAAAGTGGCTAAAATTTGCCTGCGTTTACTTGACCCTGAGTATGTTACGGAGGAAATAGAAACGAAGGCGTACCTTGCCCAAACTGATAACATACCGTTAGTAATCGGATTTGAGAAATTGCTTTCAGAATTCAACGTCTTCTTTAGTTATTGCACACAAAATGCCTTTGTTGAAGAGGTTAGATAATGATTGAGCGAAGTGATAACTTGCTATAGCTGGAGAAGGTGCAAAGCGGGTAGGAAGCAATGAGAAATAAATGAAAAACAAAGATAGATGCAGTTTTTGTAAAGGGAAATTGTATGAAGGTAAAACGGAGTTTGTTGCGAAAGTAGGAGATGAGGTGATTTCAATTAAACATGTGCCAGCATACGTTTGTGAGAATTGCGGAGAGGCTTATTTCATGCCAGAAATATCAAGAAAAATTGACGAAGTAATGAGGGATTTCCACGGACGCAAACGATTAGCCCACCCAATTGCAGCAGGAGAAGTAGAGATAAAAGTTTGATGGATAGGGAACGGAGTAAAAAACAGTTCAATGATCCGAGAAGGGTTGACCGAAGAGGAGCTTTTTCTTGCGGCAACCTTTCAGGCAGCAATAGAAGACGATCCCGAGGAAGATGCAATATGGAGGAAGTACATCAAATGAACAGGACAAAATTCCAAAGGTGACATCATGGTTGACATAAAGCATTTTATATAAGAAAAGCAATGAAAAAGTAAAAAGAGGAGAAAAATTAAAATGATAGCAATAAAGGCAGTGGTAAAAAATAGCTTAATAAAGCCATTAGAAGCCACAGACCTACCAGAAGGTAAGGAAATTGTCATTTATATCCCAAAGGAAAAGGAAGAATATTCAGAGTGGACAGATGAAGAATGGCAAAGACTTAGCCTTCGTAGTTTTATGAACACCGAAGACGATAAAGAAGTAGACTGGGTGGATTTTTTTAATGTTTTTTTTAAAAGTGAATCAAACATCAAGAAGATACCGGCTTTGCAAAAAAAGTGCTGGGCGGCGCTATCTAAAAATATAGTGATTTATCACCGCGGAGAGCGCAGAGACCACGGAGTTTTAAGACTGTTCCAACCATTACATGGGTTTTCTGGTGCCTCTGCGTTCTCTGTGTGCTCTGCGGTGGAATTCAAGGATATAGGAGGAAAGAGGTTATACTTTATATACAACAAGAACAAAATAGATAGAGAAGGAAAAGAGGGAGAAATGAAAAGATAGGGGTGAAATAATGAGTGTCACAATCACGGGAAAAAAGATAGTCTTAGAGCTTCCGAAGGAAGAATTCGAAGCCATAGAGCCGAAAGTTATTGAGAGGGAAGTTTTAAATGACTTGAGAAGGTTAAAAGCAGTAAAGGAGTTCTCTTTGGGCAAAGTTTCAGAAAGAGAACTAATTAGAATACTTGGACCAGAAAAAGCATTGAATATAATAGAAGCAAAGAAAATAACTGAGAAAAGCATAAAGAGGGCGATAGATGAGTATAAAGCGAGTCTATGATACAACCGCTCTGCTTTCAATATCTTTGATCAAAAAGCAGGATTTACTCAGAAAAACTGATATAGCTGTTTTTGTGCCATTTTCTGTGGTGGAAGAACTTGAAGATATCAGTAAATATAGAGACGAACTTGGAAATGCAGCCAAAGAGGTTATTGAGTTTAGTGCAATAGAGAGTGTGGAGTTAAAGAATGAGTATAAGTCTTTAGCTGAGAGGATTGCAAGATTTCCAAGAGTAGATAAGGGTGAAGCGGAGGCTTTAGCATTATCTTATCAACTAAACGCTAAAGAATTGGTTATTGATGATATAGATGCTATTGGTAGCTTGGCAGGCATATCTAAAGTAATCGGAGTTGAAATTGTACCATCCTCGTATATTCTCATTAGAGCTTATTTAAATGACATTTTGGATTATGAAGAGACAAAGAGTCTTTTAAAGGAGTTAGCTGTAAAAAGAGGATGGGAACAAAGCGTTTTGTATGAGACTGCCATTATAATGCTGGAAGAAGCTAAAAAAATTAAGTTGTAGCCATGGGAAAAATATTAAGGGAGAGCGAGCTACTGAAAGTGAGGGGATTAAAAATTAGCAGTTATATCGGTGCGAAAGAAGATATCGAGAGAGGTTTGAGGTTGATTTGATTATCCTTAAAGGGTTGATAGTAAAGGGTATTGCAATGAAGGAGGAGATTCTGAAGATGGTTGGAGATATTGAAATTTCAGACAACAGGGTATTGGAAGTGGAACTGTGAAGAAAAAGTTTCTCGTGATAAAAATTAACAATGTCAAACTTAAATTTAGAAAGTCCGTGTAAATCCGTGTAAATCCGTGTCTTTAAAAATGCCGAAAATAAATTATTGACACAGATTAACGCAGATTAACACAAACCTTTTTGCAAGCAAAAAGCTTTACCAAAAAATACGGTGAAACGAGCAATGCCGTTAAAAATAGCCTAGCCAAACAAAAGAAAAAATCAGTGTAAATCGGTAGGCAAAAGCACTATTTTATTTAAATAGTTGGAATACAATATTCTACGGGATTATATTAAATGAAAAGAAGAGATAAAGAAATAGAAGAAAGAAATAAATAAAATATAAAAATAGGGGCTGATGTTGGAAAATGAGCGAAGCCAAATTGAAAATAGAGCTACCATCTGAGTTGCTCTTCTTACTTCGTGAAACGGAAGAGAGCTTTAAAGAGAAGGTTAAGGTATGGACATCAATAAAGCTGTTTGATGACAAAAAACTTTCTTTAGATCAAGCTGCAGAATTTGCAGGATATTCTAAGGTTGCGTATATCGAAATACTCGGAAAAAGCCGGGTATCAATATTTAATTATCCTGCTGAAGAGCTCGAAGAAGATATTAAATCAATAGAAAAGGCAATAGAGGGTAAGGAATGAAATGAGGTATGTCATTGCAAACTCTACTCCTCTTATAGCTTTGGCTAAAATAAATGAATTATTGAATAATGTGCAAGAAAAATTAGATGCGTTGATAAACGTTGGCTTCCGGATTGGAGAAGACTTATAGGAAGAAGCTTTGAGATTGTCTGGTGAACTAGAAAGGTGATAAAAATGACATGGAAAATACCGTTATTTAAAATATATTGGGATGAAGAACAAATACCTTCCTGGTCCCACTATTGTGAATTAATAACAATCAAAGATGCCCTTGCCCGTTCCTTCTATGAAATCGAAAGCATCAAGAAACTCTAAAGCTGATTAATATTACAAGAGCAGAGATGCGTTAATTGAGGATGCATTCAGAGCTCTTTTGAATTTAAAGCCGGGGTTAAAGGTGGAAATAGGG
>CAZOEM010000232.1:0-4075 GCA_964578735.1 uncultured Halobacteria archaeon
GGCGCTAGAATATTACGAGCAGGCGCTTTCGATAGACAAGGAAGTGTATGGCGACAGACATCCGGATGTGGCAAGAGACCTCAACAACATCGGCTCGGCATGGGATGCACTGGGAGAGCCGAAGAAGGCGCTAGAGTATTACGAGCAGGCGCTTAGCATCATAAAAGGAGTATATGGCAAAAAACACCCTTATGTGGCAAACACACTCAAGAACATGGGCGGGGCATGGGATGCACTCGGCGATTCACAACGTGCAAAAGAATGTTTTCAGCAGGCTCATAGTATAGAGGTAGAACGAAACCGGCAATAGGTTATTGACTACTTTGGCATTAAAAGTCTCAGCAGCGAGGATATTTTATAAGTCCTCTTTCTGCTTTCGTGGTTTTTTAGGACGTCTCTCTGGAATGAGTTCAAAGATTAAACAATCTCGTCTCTCTGTTTCTTCTTTTGTTTTTTGATCCTTTTGGGTTACCATGTATCATAATCTACGAATATGCCATATATTGTTTTGTGAGACATAAAACATAAAACATAAAACATGACACCTATACAAATACAAGCGGAGAATATACCTCACAAAGTTCCAGCCATCTTGCTAAATTCCCGTATCAACCGTTTATGCTCTTCCAGTTCGCCAGCCTGGAGCTTTTTAGTTATCTCAGCACCGATTTTGTCATGCTGTGGCACATATACCTCGCATATAAAATTAATAATCGGCCCGTAATTCTCTTTATTGCCTTCCGCAACAACGTCGAGGTATTTTTCCCGGTGTTCCAGGTCCAGATAGAGTGTCGGATACCCATTTCTTCTGAGCACGAAATTGAGTAAAGCCCGTCCAAGCCTGCCATTTCCATCAACAAACGGATGAATAGTAACGATTTTAGTATGCAGTATGATGGCGAGTTCGAGCGCCGGTAACTTGCGTTTATTCGCTCTATACCACGTAATTAATTCCTTCATTAGTACCGGTATTTCAAAGGGTGGTGGTGGCACATACTCCTCTTTCTCTATCCAAACCTGGATGCGCCTGTATTCACCCGAAGTATCGGAGAGATTACGCATGATTATAGTATGCGTTTTTTTGATTAGCTTCTCCGAAACGTCCCCTTCGTATGATTCAAAAAACCGTTCAAGCTCTTTGAAGTTTATAAGCTCGTGAATTTCTCTGACTGTTTTGCCCGCTGGGGCTACGCGATGCTCAAATAATTCTTCCGCTTGTCTCTGCGTTATGGTATTGCCCTCAATAGCTGTTGTTCCCTGTGCATAGTGAACAAAAACCGCTTGCCTATAACGTTCGAATTCAGCGGGATATTTTTCACGGAAACGTAGATACCAGTATCTCAAAACTTCAGAGCTCAAAGCCTGGTCTTTGTTAAGAAACGCAGGCCGATATTTTTTGAGCCGGTAATCCATGTATCTTTTTAACTTGATCTTCTCGAATTCACTTAATTTCTCTATAACTCTTGCTCGCTCTAATTTACTCAATCTACCTACGTAGAACGAAATAGCAGCGGTTTTATCGTTAACTTTTACTTTATCCCGGAGATAAAGATACTTGTGCCCCTTAATAACCTTAATCTCTAATTTCATTATGATTTAATATATAGCATGTATATTAAAAAAGTTATGTGAAATAGGTTAACTTTTGTGTATTATTTTTTTAGTGAGAAGGATATGGTGAAGAAGATAATGAGGAACTAATATCATAGAAAATATAATGGTAATTTGATAGGTGAGGACCCAAAATGGCGATGAAAATTGATATTAAGAAGGGGTATCCAATACAGGAGGTGAGCAGTATTATAAAGTCAGTACTGATGAGGGATGCTCGCATAGCTTCATATAAGAAAAAAGAGTATATGAGCGTATGCAAGCGATTTGAAGAAAAATATAACATGAATTCTGATGTGTTCATGGGTAAGTGGGGATCTGGTAAGTTAGATGACCATGACGACTATTTTGATTGGTTTGCAGCAAAGAAAGGTTTCATTCCCTCATCACAAACATGACATAAATGGCGTTCAGCCATCAGAACCTGCAGACTTAAAATCCGTTTTAAATATAATAATGGAAGGATTAGAGGAATAGAATCGTTATTGCATCTTTTTATTTTTTTATATACTCTCGCATTATTAAAAAATGTAGCGAACTAATAACGGTGATTATGTATGCCTGTCGTATATAAAGCGAAAATCCAATATACAAAGGAAAAAGAAGTTTTTGCGCTCACTCGCACATTGCCAGATGGCACTCAAGATACGAGCCCTCTCAATATAGACGAGATACACCAACTGGAAGACCAGACCCGAGATTTCAAATGGAATAAATCGCCTGCTTTATCGAGACAAATAGGAAAGCAACTTTTTACCCTTCTTAACGGCGATACGCAGACGCTGCTAAGAGCCCTTAATGAAGCAGACGAATATGATGAAACGCTCCAACTGATAGTAGAAGCAGGGGGTCCTGCATCCAACTTACCCTTTGAACTGCTCCACCACAACGATTTCCTCGTCCCCACACAGATACATCTCATACGCCGCGTTTCGGACAGTGGCAGTAAAAAAACGCCGGAACCTGAGAATTGTCCTCTAGAAATATTGTTCATGGCCTGCTCACCGAGGGATACCTACCCTGAGCTTGAATTTGAGAAAGAAGAGGACACCATCTTTGAAGTCATCAAAGATTTACCGGTAGAGATAGACGTAGAAGATACCGGCTCTTTGGAAGGACTTGGCGAGTGGCTTGACACGAATGAATACGATGTCGTCCATATCACAGGTCATGCGGATATTGATGAGAAAAGCACCCCTATTTTCTGGATGGAGGATGACGAGGGTTTGGCTATGCCGGTGAAACCGGCACAGCTATGGAAAACGCTCAGTTTGAACTTACCAAGACTGGTATTCCTTTCCGGCTGTCGGACCGGAGAAGCACCGGAACATGCTGCTGCTCTCTCGTTTGCACACCATCTTGTTTCCGGGCATGTTTCTACTGTCCTCGGCTGGGGACTGCCTGTGTCAGATGTAGGTGCAAGCTTAGCAGCCAAAACGCTATATCACGATTTGAGCCGTGGCAAAGACATACTCGATGCTGTTCTTAAAACTCGCTATGAACTTTATAACCATTATCCAACGGATTGGTCTCTGTTACGTCTTTTCTCTGATGGCTCGCCCCTTCATGGCCCTTTAGTTACAAAAGGGCAGAAAAAACGACCAAAATTGAGAGAACTTCAGTACACATATTTAGAGAACAGCCAGGTGAAAGTGCTCAAAAGAGGTTTTATCGGCAGAAGGAGGAAAATTCAACTGGGACTCCGATGCCTGCGGAGCGATAGTGAAAAGATCGGTTTATTGCTTCATGGAACCGGAGGATTGGGCAAGAGTTGCCTTGCCGGCAAATTCTGTGATCGCTTCAACGACCATACCTTGATCATCGTTCACGACAAACTAAACGCAGTTACCGTTCATGAAGCCTTGAAAGACGGTTTTATACGCGCGGATGACGACGAAGGGTCGAAGAGATTAGAGGCGCAAGAGGAGATGCCAGATAAAATCAGAGGATTATGCTCTTCCGCTTTTCAGAAAAGGAATTATCTCATTTTACTCGATGACCTCGAGAAGAACATGCCAGAGTGGAAAAAAGGCGTTTTAGATCTCTCTCCAGAAGCAGTGCCAATTCTGGAAGCTCTGCTCAAATATTTACCGTACAGCGGTAAGATGACTCAGCTTATCATTACCAGCCGTCATACCTTTTCGCTTACTTTTGATGGTAACGATTTAGTAAGCAAGCGGCTTGAGCCTATTGGCTTAACCAGTTTCCGGGATGCAGATGAGCGTAAAAAGGTCTCGGAACTTAACAATATCGCCACTTATCCTGATCCCAGGATCAAACACCAACTGATCGAAACAGGATGTGGTAATCCGCGATTGATGGAAGATTTGAATACGCTGGTAGGCGAAAAAAAGGACGTTACCTCGCTCTTATCAGCGGCAAAGGGCAAACAGGAAGAATTCGTGCAAGAACTCGTTTTGAAGCAGTTGTTGGAATCGCAGCCGGAAGAGTTTCAAACATTATT
>CAZOEM010000232.1:4085-5010 GCA_964578735.1 uncultured Halobacteria archaeon
TTTGTTTCTGAAGGTCTTACAGATTGGGAATCGGAAGCAGAAAAAGCGGTTCAATTGAGTTTGATGGAGGAGGACAGCACTCGCAATGTTCGCTATTGGGTCTCGCCATTGCTACGCGAGGATATATTTGCAGAACTTCAGGCAGAAGAGCAAAAGCAGTGCCACGAAGTTGCGGTCTCTTATTATCGGGATCTTCTCCAGGCTTCTGCTGACTTATATGATCCTGTATCTGGTGCGGAGTTGATTGAGCACGCCCTCAAATCCGGACAGGAAGATATTGCGATAGAAGAAGCAGGCACTAGATTTCTACCTTATTTGCGTTACTCGTTCGCTTATCGGGAAGCATTAACACAGGGTGACAAAATCCTTTCGCATATTGTCGAACCGAAGAAGGATGATAACTATAGTAAGTTCATTTACGAGCTTGGATGGGTATACCATGATACGGGTGATGCTCTACAGGCAATCGAGTATTACGAGCAGGCGCTATCCATAGATAAGGAAGTATATGGCGACCGACATCCGAATGTGGCAAGAGACCTCAACAACATCGGCGAGGCATGGAGAGCACTGGGGGAGCCGAAGAAGGCGCTAGAGTATTACGAGCAGGCGCTTTGCATTGCTAAGGAGGTGTATGGCGACAGACATCCTAACGTGGCAGCAACGCTCAACAACATCGGCGAGGCATGGAGAGCACTGGGGGAGCAGAAGAAGGCGATAGAGTATTTAGAGCAGGCACTTGGCATAGACAAGGAAGTGTATGGCGACAGACATCCGAATGTGGCAAGAGACCTCAACAACATCGGCGAGGCATGGATAGCACTGGGGGAGCCGAAGAAGGCGATAGAGTATTTAGAGCAGGCACTTGGCATAGACAAGGAAGTGTATGGCGACAGACATCCGAACGTGGCAACAAGGCTCAACA
>CAZOEM010000233.1:0-4979 GCA_964578735.1 uncultured Halobacteria archaeon
TGGCGAAAAGGGAATAAAGAACGTAGTAGTTATCTCGGCAGGCTTTAAAGAGGCAGGAAGAGAAGGCGCTATACTGGAATCTGAACTCATCAGAATATGTAATAAACATTGCATAAACCTCGTCGGTCCAAACTGTTTGGGGATTTTGAACACACACGCGGGCTTAAATGCAACTTTTGGTACTGCAATACCAGCAAAGGGCAATATAGCTTTTTTAAGTCAATCAGGAGCTTTTGCATTGGCTGTTATTGACTGGGCGATAAAGGAGAATGGAGGATTTAGTAAACTTGTCTCCTTAGGTAACAATGCAGTTCTCAATGAATGTGACTTTGTAGAACACCTTGCAAAGGACGATGAAACGGAAGTGATAACGATGTATCTTGAGGATGTGCGAGAGGGGCGAAGATTTATGGATGTTGTGAGAGCTGTCTCGAAAACAAAGCCGGTGATCGTGATGAAAAGCGGGAAGACCGATGCGGGTGCGAAAGCAGCTTCGAGTCATACCGGGAGCATAGCAGGCAGCGTGGATGCTTTCACAACTGCATTTCAACAGGCCGGGGTGATAGAAGCAAGCTCAATAGAGGCCTTGTTTGATTTCTCATTGACCCTATCGCGAATTCACAGTATAAACGGTGGGATAGCAATCGTAACTAATTCCGGCGGGCCAGGCGTTATGGCAGCCGATGCAATAGAAGAGCTCGGACTTGAGCTTGCAGCTTTTGATAGAGAAACGATTGAGAAACTCTCTGCGTTGCATCTTGCGAACTTTTATAATCCCGTTGATGTGCGGGGTGATGCGGACTCGGAAAAATTTGGTGCCGTGCTGGGTATCGTGGCAGCCGATGAAAGCGTGGGTGCAATAATTGCTATACTATCGCCAACAGCGCCAATATACTTTGATAAGGCTGGTGATTATGTTCTTGACACAAATATTATTAAACCTATTGTACCGGTGTTCATGAGTGGTGAGGCGGTTACCACGACCGTGGAGCGGTTTAAAAAGCAGGGGATCACCAATTATTTTGACCCTATGAGGGCAGTAAGAGCACTTTACGCCGTTGTGCAGTATAATAAAATCCAGGAGGAAGTATATACGCCCCCTCCGCACTTCAAAGTTGATAAGGTAGCCATAGAGAATTTAATGGCACGTAGAGCAAGTGCCAAGGAGAAAATGGGCCTGGGTACAGACGGATTTAAAATCTTGGACGCATATGGCATCCCGGTGCCGCAATATGGTAAAGCGGAAACGGCGGAAGAAGCACTTGAAATCGCAAACCGAATAGGCTATCCCGTGAGTATGAAAATCATATCACCGGATATAGTACATAAAACGGATGTGGGTTGTGTAAAGTTGAATATTGAAAGAGACGGCATAAAAGGCACTTTTTTTGAGCTATTACGCCGAGCTGAGCAGTATACAACGGCGAGGCGAATAGAAGGTGTTCTTGTTCAGCAGATGGTAGAAGGCGGAAGGGAAGTGATAGTAGGTATGAAGCGAGACATGCACTTTGGACCGTTGATTTTGTTTGGGTTAGGCGGGATATATGTGGAGGTCTTCAAAGACGTTTCGTTTGGTATTGCGCCGCTAAGTAGGGCTGATTCCGTTGCTATGATTGAAAAGGTTAAGGCATACAGGCTATTAAAGGGCGTAAGGGGCGAGCCAATGTCTGATATAGGTTCGTTGGTAGAAGTGTTGCTCAGATTCTCACAGCTCAGTATGGACTTCCCCGAGATACTTGAAGCGGATTTAAATCCCATTAAAGTCTTTGAAAATGGTAAAGGGTGTTGTGCAATAGATGTGCGGATGGTAATCGGATAGGAAAATTATTTCTTTACTAATTGTTTCTTCTTTATCAAACAAAGAAAGAATAGTTCAAAATGAAGAGCATACTTGTATCGTCGGTAGAAGGATATTCGGGAAAGAGTGCGGTGATAATAGCTTTAGGGCTGATACTGCGAGAAAAGGGCTTCAAAGTTGGCTATTTCAAGCCTTTTGGCGTTGGCATTACCCGTATAAGGGGTCAACTTGTGGATACAGACGCATACAATACAGCCATCGCGTTAAATACGGGCGATGATATAGAAGCTATATGCCCGGTCAAACTAGACAAGCCGTATATAGAATTTGTTTCTTCTGCAGACCCCAAAGAGTTAAAGAAGCGGGTTCTAGAGTCTTATAATAGAATCTCTGCGGATAAGGATATAGTGCTTGTAGAAGGTGCAGAGGAGTATAAAGTTGGGCGGGCGTTGGGGCTTTGTGACTGCGATGTTTCAGCCACACTGGATTTAGAGGTTCTTATGGTAGTGAAATATACGGACGATTTCGTTCTTGACCGGCTTTTAATGGCGAAAGAGCTTCTTGGTGATCGGCTTAAGTTCGTTCTTTTCAATCAACTTGCAGGCTATAAAAAGGTATATGTTACGGGTATTGCAGAACGTTTTTTAGAAAGGAATGGGATGGAACTGCTCGGTACGCTGCCTTACGACCCGCTTCTTGCCGGCTTGTTTGTTAGTGAAATCAGTGACGCTCTGGGTGGTGAATGGCTCGTTAAGCCGGATGAGGATGAAATAATCGAGGAGTTCCTGATAGGCGCGATGTCGCCACCGTCAGCCTTGAAATATTTCAGGCGTGTAAGACAGGCGGCATTGATAACTGGTGGAGACCGTGCGGATTTACAGAATCTCGCACTGGAGACGGGGAATATAAAATGCATCCTGCTCACCGGGCATTTAGAACCGCCGCAAACGATGCTTGGTAAAGCGGAAGAAAAGGGCGTCCCTGTTATTCTGGTTGCGGATGACACACTCGCCACGATGGAGAAGATAGATGAGATATTTGGGAAGGCCAGGATAAGGGGCGATGCGAAGATAAGAAGGATAAAAGAACTTGTCGAGCTGGTTGTTGATTTGGAGCGACTGTGGGGGACGTAAAGTATGTATCTCAAAGAACTCTTATCTCTTCATCAGCAAGCGTTCAAACAGAAAGTGGTACAGGCGTTCGCAGAGAAACAATCAATAAAGATGGAGCAGGTTCTTAAGTCGGATGGCGTGCTGATAGAACAATATGTACACAGTAAGTATCATGGCGTAGAACGTGCAATATCAGAGATAAGGGAATTTAAATGTCCTGTTGTGCTGAGTATAAGACGAGACCCATGTGGCGAGGCGGTGTGTATGATATGTAAAAGAGACCAGCCCAACATCGAGAAGCTGCAACGGATATATGATGATAGAATTGTCTTTTATGATCTTTATGATAGCTCTCCGGAAGCCGCGCTTTATCATATTATACATCAAGGCGAGGGGGAGAAGCTTCTTCCGCTGATCGCAATCATTCATAACGGCGAAGTAAAAAAATACTGGTCCGGCAGACCGGTAGAGGTTGAGGAGTACCGTGAATATCTTGATCTGCTGGTCTGATACCTTTCCTATTAGAATCAGATCGTGAAAACATAAACGGACCCGGCGGGATTCGAACCCGCGATCCCCGGCTTAGAAGGCCGGTGCTTTATCCAGACTAAGCCACGGGCCCTTTTCTCTTTTTCATTGCATATATCATATAACACCCATCTATTTAATTTAGTTTAGTCTAGTTTAGTTTAGGACACGGATTTACACGGATTTATACCGATTTAATCTCATCTGTGTTTCTGCGTTAATCTGTGTCAATAATTATTTAATTTTATTTAGTTGGATTTTATGCTTTCTTGCACGCTCTATTTTATACTTGTAAAGAGTTAAAAGTATAATAGTTAGTGAAATGGCCGAGAGAACACCCATGATGGAGCAGTATTACCAGATAAAGGAGAAATACAGCGATGCTATTATTCTCTTTCGTGTCGGCGACTTTTATGAGACCTTTGGTGAGGATGCAAAGGTGGCATCTAAAGAACTCAACATCGCTTTAACCGCTACTGGCAGGGGCAAAGGCACGACAGGGAAAATCCCGATGGCGGGCGTGCCGTTCCATGCTGTAACGCCCTACATAAAAGAGTTGATAAAGAAGGGCTATAAAGTAGCCATATGCGAGCAGATAGAAGATAAAGCGAGTAAAAAAATAGAGAAGCGGGAAATGGTGCGGCTCATTACCCCGGGTACGATAATAGAAGATGCCTTTCTGGAAGAGCGGCGCAGCAATTATCTCATGTGTGTGAATTTACTGGGCGGCAAGGTAGGCATTGCAATTGTTGACGTTTCTACCGGAGAGTTTTCATTGACCGAATTAGAAGATGAATCGTCATTGTTAAATGAGTTAGAACGAGTGAAGCCGGCGGAGATAATACTGCCCGATTCGCTTGAGCTCGAACTAGACACATGCACCATTTCACGCTATGACGATTACTATTTCGATTACAAGAACGCATATACGACCCTGATAAACCATTTTGGTGTGATCTCACTTGACGGTTTTGGCTGTAGTGATCTGAAAGTAGGCATAACGGCTGCGGGTGCCGTGATCTCTTATCTACGGGATACGCAGAAGCGCATACTCGCACATATAAAATCGCCTAAGACTTTCTTTGTCTCCGATTACATGGTATTAGACAGTGTTACAGTACGAAACCTGGAGATATTTAATAATATTCGGGATGGTACACAGCGTGGTACGCTTGTTAGTGTGCTAGACAAAACACTTACCGGTATGGGCTCAAGACTATTGAAGAAGAATTTGCAGTTCCCTCTTCTCGACCCTGTCGAGATAAGAAGTAGAGAAGAAGTGGTAAATGCGTTCTATGGAAATATACTACTGCGTGAATCGCTAAAAAACGTCTTCAAGGAGATTTCTGATATAGAACGGATAATAAGTAGAGTATCCTATGGGAATGCGAATGCACGTGACTTAATCGCACTAAAACGGTCCTTAATGCAAATAGGAGTATTGAGAGAGACGTTAAAGAATAGCAGTGCGAAAAAGATAAGAAATGTGCTGCGAGCGTTAAAGTCAAGTACCTTCTCTGAAGTTGTGGCTTTGGTAGAAC
>CAZOEM010000234.1:0-4944 GCA_964578735.1 uncultured Halobacteria archaeon
AATTAAAAATATCTCTCTAACATTATCTAAAAGCGTTTGTCCATCTATCTACAATTTGTTCAACCGCTTTGGTGTAATCTGGTGGCACAGATAATATGAGCATAGTAAGAAGTATTCCCATGCGTAGGGACCCAATTGTTGGATCAATTTTGGACAGTTTTTTTGGGAAAATTGAGGAACATCCAGACGTAGACGATGAGGTGGTTCAAAGGCTTCGTAAACTTGCTGATAAAGGAACTCTCAGGGAAGTAAAGGCATTAGAGCGAGCTCTTAGAGATCACGGAGGGACAAAATGAAGCTCTTAGAACTTGAAATTGAAAATATTAGAGGTATAAAACATATCCTTCTGACCCCAAATGGCAAAAATATGGTTATTTGGGGACCTAATGGGGCGGGGAAGAGTGCTGTTGTAGATGCAATTGACTGTTTATTCACAGGACAAATATCGAGTTTAATTGGTGCAGGTACAGCGGGAATAACGCTTAAAAATCATGGTCCTCATATAGATCAGCGACCGATGGATGCCTTTGTTCGCGCGAAAATCAAAATGGACGGAGTGGATGAGCCTATCAACTTAGAACGCTAGAATTAGCTTCCAGAAAGCTTATAGAGATGGGTCTAACATTATTAGATGAAGAGGGAGCATGTCCCCTCTGCGGGAAACTCTGGCCTCCAGAAGAACTTCGCAAGCATCTGGATACACGCCTTGCAAACGCCGTACAGGCAGCGGAGAAACAGAAGGGTATTGATGACTTAGCAATAGTGGTGGGGTCCGCTTTAGAGGCAGCAATTGACTATGTCGGTCGAATTGAGGATACCGTAACTCAGCTAAAAATATCGGAGTTGGTTGGAGCCTTCCACACGTGGAAAGAGCAACTTCAGAAATGGCTTGAAATCCTGTCTGACCCGCTTACACAATATCCAATAACAACTCAGCCTACAAAAGACTTCGAGAGACTTTTAGCTCCAAAAAATATCAACGAGATGTTACAGTTCATAAAAGATAGGGTAACAAAGTTGATCCCGATTGTTTCTCCCGAACAGACTGCGTGGGATACCCTCACCAGAATGGAAGCCTTTTGGAAACAATATATTCAAGCACGATATGCCGCTCGAAGCGCTGACCGCTTCAGGAAGCGAGCCGATGCATTGTTAACCGTATTCTTAGAAGCTCGCGACAGTGTTTTAACAGAACTTTACGATTCCATAGAAAGCACATTCTCTGCCTTTTATCGGGAAATGCACTCTGAAGATGAAAGGTCTTTTAAAACATCCTTTAAGCCCCGCGGCGCAGGACTACTGTTTGAGGTGGACTTTTATGGACGTGGCATGTTTCCACCTCTTGCATTACACAGCGAAGGGGACCAAGATAGCATGGGTCTTTGCTTGTACCTGGCTTTAATCCGGCGGATTACGGAGGGGCTTGTCAGCCTGACTGTCCTTGATGACGTGGTAATCTATCGCTGGGAACTGGCAGACTACCTTTCAGGAGCTATTGGCGCCTACAAGAAATATCTGAAGCAAGCCAAAAAAGCAGCCCAAAGCTGGAAGAATCAGGAGCTCTTTGAGCAGTTGAATGAATTGGACACAGTGGCAAAGCAGATAATTACGAGGTCTCAAGTGGAACAGTGGGCAATAAACGAAAATGTTCATTACAAATACAGGAGTAATGAGAGAAACTCATAAATACTCCTTCAGCCATATCTATTAAATTGATCAAATATGCGAACCCCAATAGAGACCAAAGAGGAGGTTGTAGTATTCTTCAAGAAGCATCGTGTCCTGACTTGGGATTAATTAACCTCACACTTCGGTATTACTAGAAAAGTTTTGTAAAGGTTTTTGCGAAACAAAAAAGTTTTTAATAAAATCATTCTTTTTCGATATCATGAACATAATTGATTTAACATTACCGATAAATATTAAGACTCCAACCTTTCCTGGTGATCCCAAACCGGAGATCAAACAAGTAGCAACTATAAGGGTAGATGGGTGGAACGAAAAGAGAATATCTATTGGCTCTCATTTCTCAACACATGTAGATGCACCATTTCATATGCTAGAAGAAGGGAAGAAATTAGATGATTATCCAATCGAAAAGTTCATTGGTGAAGCAATGGTGATAGATGTGAAAACCCAAAAAGATCCAGATTTAGATGCAATTAAGAAAGATGATATTGTTTTCTTTCATACCGGTCACGTAAAAGAGATGCATTCTGATATGTATTTTCGACAGAATCCTATATTAAGCATAGAAACTGCACAAGAATTGATTGCGAAAGGGATAAAAATAGTTGGTTTGGACTCATTTTCACCAGACAACGAACCCTTTGAAGTTCACAAATTGCTTTTGAAAAATGATATTTTGATTGTTGAGAATCTAATAAATCTGGATAAACTAATTGGTATTAGATTCATGTGTTACATTTTACCACTCAAAATTATGGACGCCGATGGTGCACCGTGTAGAGTTATAGGCGTTTTAGCATGAAAAATCGAAATAAGCACTAATGTGCCAAACCCACCTGAGCGCCATCAACCAGCCTTTAATTTGATCTTTATCGCAGCTACATCCCTACTGAGCACTTCATATTTCTCTTTCAATTCTAATGTCTCACGATGTACCGCTTTTAAAAATGTCAATGTGTCGGTCATTTCACCTGTGTCTTCTTTTATACTATCTATCTTATCACCAAGCATAGAAAAACCTCCTCTATTCTCCTCTCTGCCAGCATCAATCTTACCCCCTACATCGTCAATCTTACCCCCTAAATTATCCATCTTACCACCAAGATTTGTATTCATCATTGAGACGACACTTGTAAGATTCTTTAAATATAGCGCAGCAATGTCCAATCTTTCGGCAGTTTCTTCACCTGAGCTGCCTCGTTTCAGCTCGAAATACCTGAACTCGCCTGTTGGCTTCTCATACGCCACTGCAATATCGCTAACGCGGATAAACGGGTCGTCTTCTATCTTTAGCGCCCCTACAAATCGCTTGATGACCCCTTCCTCCCCTTCACAGATAATGTCCACGTCATATGGTTTTAAATTCTCTACAAATCCTTTTATGTCCAATTTACGTGCTATCCTTTCTACTGCATCCCGGTATCCTACTCTTTGAACTTCGCCTTTTACAACGATCTTAGCTCGGATTTGCATTTTATTTTCTTATCTCGTTTTATTTAATTAGAGGGTGTAGGGTATATATACCTTTGATATACACCCAAAGCGATTTGACAACATGTTTATCAAAAACCGTAACATACCTAATAACCCTGGCTGCTATTTCTTTAGAGATAGTACCAACAGGATAATCTATGTCGGAAAGGCGAAGAATCTGAGAAAACGAGTCAAGAGCTATTTCCAGAAGAACGAGCTCGACCCCAAAACAGAGATTATGATACAGAAGATCGATTCGGTCGATTTTATTGTTACGGACAACGAAGTAGAAGCGTTAATTCTCGAGAATAACCTCATAAAGAAGCACAGCCCGCGATATAATATTAATCTAAAAGATTCAAAGCGGTATGCATATATAGAATTAACAGAAGAGGACTTTCCACGACTGCTTATTGCGAGAAGGAAAGAAGGCGGCGGCAAGTATTTCGGGCCTTTTGTCTCGGCAGCAGCACGTGATTATATCCTTTCCGCATTACGGAAATCATTTCAGATCAGAACCTGCAAACGGATGGCAAAGAAGCCATGTCTGAGGCATCAGATAGAGTTATGTCAAGCGCCATGTATAGGGAATATAAGCAAAGCCGAGTATTCTGAGAGGATAAGATCGGTTGAATTGATCCTTAAGGGCAAGACAAACGAGTTCATTAAATCTAAAACACGCGAGATGAAATCAGCATCCGACAAATTGGACTTTGAACGCGCTTTAGTATTGCGTAACCAGATAGGAGCAATAGAACGGCTCAAAGAGAAACAGCTCATGGAGCTGCAAAAGAGATATGATGAGGATATAATCAATTACATTACAAAGGACGGTCGAGTCTACCTTATTCTTTTTAATATCTACAAAGGCATACTAGAGAATAAGCAGGAGTTCGAGTTTGAAATTACTGCTAATTTCCTCGATGATTTCCTGGTTCAGTATTATTCGGAAAACGCAGTACCTGCGGAATTGATACTGCCGCATGAGATTGATGACGCTCTAACTTCTTTTCTTTCGCTAAAAAGGAACGGTAAAGTGAATGTCAAAGTACCAAAGATAGGCGAGAAGAAGCAATTACTTGCGTTAGTGTTGAAGAATATAGAACTATCTTTCTTTTCCGAAGTGGTAGCACTTGAGGCACTCAAGAACGAGTTGAATCTTACTGAGATACCGGCTGTAATCGAAAGTTTTGATATATCACACCTTTCCGGCACTTCTACTGTTGGGTCCATGGTGCAGTTCAAGAATGCAAAGCCAGCTAAAAGTAATTACAGACGGTTTAAGATCAAAACAGTTGACGGAATAGACGATGTAGGCGCAATCGCAGAGGTTGTCAGGAGAAGATATACGAGGTTGGTTAAGGAACAGTTCGAACTTCCGGATTTGATTGTTATCGACGGTGGCATCGGACAGTTGAATTCGGCACTCGCAGAGCTCCGGAAACTCGGTTTGCAGATACCCATCATAGCAATAGCGAAGAAATTTGAAGAGGTGTATGTGCCCGGATTGACGTTCCCTCTGCGTTTGGACAGAAGAAGCAAAGCATTGAAGCTTATACAGCAGGTACGGGATGAAGCACATAGGTTTGCAATCAGTTATAATCGATTGTTACGTAAAAAGAGTTCTATCGAAAAGATGACTAATGGATAAACATCAATTAAACGAATGGAAAAAATAAAGCCGCATTATGCGGCTCTAATTCAATTCTCTGCTCTTGCTTGTAGCGATAGGATGCAGTATTGACCAAGTGACATTTTTACAAAAATAGTAAAAAAATAGCA
>CAZOEM010000235.1:0-4856 GCA_964578735.1 uncultured Halobacteria archaeon
ATCTGTGAAATCTGTGTCTATGATAATTATCAAAATTGGTAAACTATTTACTGGGGGTTCCCATACTTCACGAATTTAAAAAGCTCCATGATGAAAAAGTGATGACTGGTAACAAGCTCACCTATTTTTCACACATATTCCACCAAACTACTTGGATATGCACGAGCCCGTGCCTCTTTTACATCTATTTGTATAAAATCAGTGTAATCTTCTGGTTTCATGGTGCCAGCCACCCGTGTATGAACATAACGATCAAATAAATAGCGAAGAAGAGAAGCACTATCAGCACTCCGGCCCCGATGCTTAATTTCTCCATCGGTTCGTCCACAAGTTGCAGCTTCTCTTCTTTCAGATCCCGCTCTTGTTCATTATCTTCAGAACCAAACGGGTTCCGCAACTTTGTGCATGTCGCTGTTATCAATACTATAGAAGCCGCCGCGGGATTCCTACTGAACCAAACGGCGGAATCTACGAGCCTATGTACTCCTCTGTTAATAGCACGAGCAAAAGCCATCAGCGGGTTCTCGCAGAACCATATAATGCCTCTTCCTGCCAGCCTATAGAGGCAATCTATATCATACGTTATCCGCTCATGTGGCATAATCAGGACCCTAAATGCAAAGAACATAAACGCGGTCATCACCAATAACTCCACTGTGCCTACGCTATGTGCAAGAGCGAACGCATGGTAGTGTAATGCCTCCGCTTTATATGGTAGTATTTCATACAGCATTTTCGGATACACACCAAAGGCAACACAAAGGAACGCTACAGCAGACATTGGAATAAGCATAAATATTGGCGCTTCCTTTGCTTCTATCTCATCATTTCTCCTGAAGAAGGTGAAATAAGTGAGTTTTAAGAAAGACAGAAACGTACCTATCGAGCCCAACATCAAAACGAGAGCGAGAATATGCATATGTGACAGTTCCGCGGCGTGTATTATCATTCCTTTACTTATGTATCCATTAAACCCTAAAACACCGGAAATAGAGAGTGCTGCTATTATGCACGTGATTGTCGTTACCGGCATCTTTCTCGCCAGTCCACCTAGTTCGGTGAGGTTCATCCTCCCCGTTGAATATATCACTGCACCCATACACATAAACAGAAGCGCCTTATACAGAATATGATTGAAAACATGGGCAATACCCCCATTTATCCCTATATACGTGCCTATTCCCACTCCCGCCACCATGTAGCCCACCTGAGAGATGATATGATAAGAGAGAAGTTTCCGCACGTCATTCTGCAGTAGTGCAAATACAACTCCGTAAATACACATCAAGCCGCCCATGTATGCTATAAAAGGGATTTCGTTACCGAAGATTAGCGCTTCTGCACCCGGAAAAGTCCTTGCAAGCACATATACGCCCGTCTTTGTCGTAAATACACACATGAATACCGCACCCGCGAGTGTTGCCTTTGGATATGAATCCGGTAGCCAGGTATGCAGAAATATGAATGCAGTGTTCACGCCTATTCCAATAAGCAAGAGGAAATACCCGATGCCCATTTCCACCGGGAAATGGGCTATGCCCAAAGCACCCGGTACTAGCGAGATAGCGCCGGTGCTCATGTAATTTATTATTATCCCTGCGAGAAGGGCACATCCACCGAACAAATGAAATAATATATATCGCATCCCTGCGTTTCTCGCCCGCTCTGTCCGGGTGTACCAGATCAACCCGAGCGAAGCGAAGGCCATTATCTCCCAGAAGATATAGAGCGTAAAGAAGTCGCCGGCAAATACCGCCCCCATCGCACTTCCTAAGTATAATAAGCCACACATAAGCTCACCATTCTCTTTTACTAGGTCTAACGAATATAATATCGCAGCAGCGCCTATTATGGCAAATATATAGCCCATTATCAGGCTCAATCGGTCAACATATAAGAATGTTAGGTCTAATCCGGGTAGAACGACATGGAATACCCAACCTACGTGTGGTTCTAATACGGCCACACCGATTAATCCCACCACCGCTAAAAGGATAAGATAAACCTTCCTCGCGCTGCCCTTACCGAAGAGGGGCAATAACGCAGCGCCGAGGAAATAAATGATAAAAGGCGGTATATTTGCAATACTACTACTCATATCAATCATCCTGCCGCCCCTCCTTTTGTATTAGCGACAATATCTGCATCGCTACCAGAAATAATCCAACACCTACAGCACCGAATAAGAGGTAGAAACCCATGATATGTTCATCATACATAAACAATACCACGGCTATACCTAATACTACCGCTATTCCTATCAGCACTATTTTTAGTATCTTCCCGATCATTGCTGTCACCAATACTACATAGTTCATCACGTTTTATAAGTTTTACCAAGAAATCTATGCTGGTGCATAGATATATTCATATGCAAGTGCATAATTTGCGAAGATTGGCAAGTAACCGCTCATAACTCGGTGGAAGGGGGAAGGTTCTGAAAGCAATTTCGGTGAACGCCGAAAGTGCGAACCGCATACCCGCCGCTTATATGGCCAAGCCAAAGGCGCGGCGGAATAATCTTTCGATTTCATTCATCAGTCTTGTGCCCGTGCCTTGATTTTGAAACTCATTATACATTTCAGCTTCACTTTGATATGCTAACTTCTGAAGAGAGTGTGTCTCTTTTGCATCAGCGATCGTGGCCTGTTTAATCATTGTATTCGTTTTTTCTATTTGATACCGCGCCACGGTCTCAGACCCCGCCGGGCTCGCATCGCCTTGCCATGTCCCCTTAAGACTATCGACGATGAGTTATAAATACTCTCCCAACTTCTTAACCCTACTCACGGGATTAGGATGCGTGGAAAAAATCTCCATCAACCTGTCCGCACGACCCACCTGCGCCCGTTCTGCGAATATTTTCAGTTCATAGGCATCTATCTTACCATCCTTGTCCAGATCAGCAGCGCTCAGGTCCTTTAAATCACCTCGTGCTGTTACAGGATCAGCAGCAAAGAAAGCACGCATGCTGCCCAGTTCCTTCTTCATCTTCTCCTGCTTCAGACCGGCACTACCATAGATCATTTTGTATAACGCAGAAGCAAGTTCATGTGGCTTCTTCGTTAGCTCTGCACTTCCGGCATCTGCATAATATTCCCTTATTCGCGATCCATAAAGCACGATGAGATTGCTTATGAAATATAATGCGAAGGCAATAAGGGCAATAGCCATCATAGGTAACGCCCCTTCTCTATCTCTACCGCCGCCACCAAAGAGACCAGACCAGAAGAAGCTGAAATAGATAAAGTAGCAGATCATTGGTATCACACTCAGCGCCGTTATAACCTCCATATCGCGATGCTGTATGTGTGATAGTTCATGCCCTAAAACCGCTTCTAACTCATCTCTGCTTAGCATCTGCATCAATCTTCTAGTAACGCAAACCCTTGCTTTCCTTTTGGATGTGCCAAACGCAAACGCATTCGGTATCGCTATTTCAGAAATCCCTATTTTTGGCTTTGGTATCCCTGCTTTCATCGCTAATTCAGTCACCAGCCGATGCAATTCCGGCTGTTCGGCTTCTGAAACATAGCGAACATGCATTGTCTTCTCTACTATCTTTGGACCTATAAAGAACTGGACCGCCACTAATCCAGCAGCAAGTAGGGCGTAAACTATCGGCGTGCCCGCTCCGGTGAGGGTAGCTATGGCGATTAATAGCGCATATATCACTGCAAACAGGAGCAATACACAAAGCCCCATCCGTATCTTTAACCACGCAGTTCTCATCTTTCTTATTCTTGTATAAGTATATCTTACCCGTAGGTATATACTTTATATACACTAATATAATTATGGAAATGCGACAGCTTTTATTGGGCGTTGTAATAACATTACTTATTGCGGCTTCTCTTAGCTCAGCATCTGCATTCGGATTAATGAGTGACGAGAACGAAAAACATGCGATGCAGATAAACAATCTCGGCTTTGAGGTAACCGATTTTGAGATACATGTGGATTTATGGCATGCTCGCATTGTTGGCAGCCATATTGTGACGCTGAATAATTCCGGCGATACGGTGGTAACTATAAGGTGGAACGAAGATGGTGCTCAGAACGAGATGATATTGCCAGCGAAGACAGAGAGGAGATACAGCGTTAATTACCGTTTCCAGCTTGTCACAATGGATTTCTCTTATGAATACAACGCGATACGCAAATAAAAATAATCGTCTCGTCAATTGTTGCATCTCCCTATCCCGGGGACAAAAAAGATTTCCGCTTTTTGAATTCATCCTCGGTCTCGAATTCAAATCGCAAGACCTTATCCTTGAACCAGGATATTTAAAGATTTAGTTGATAGTGGAAGATAAACCTTAACATTAACATAAGTATCATAAATAAATATAAGGAATGTGTTTTTCAGAGAGGAACAGAGGGGGTAAAACAAGATGGGTGGAGAAGAATTAGGCTGGAAAGATTTAGAAATTGGCTTTGTAGTTACAGAGCCGGGAAATGCATCGTCTTATAAAACCGGTGATTGGCGATCTGAGAGGCCGATTCGCGATAACGAAAGGTGCATAAAATGTGGGCTATGCTATATCTACTGTCCGGAAGCGTGCATCCATGAAGATGAAGAAGGTCATTTCGAAGCCGATCTGTATTATTGCAAAGGCTGCGGAATCTGTGCGCATGAATGCCCAAGAGGCGTAATAGGCATGGTGGAGGAAGAGGAGGAATAAGAAAGCACCCTTCGGGTGCAAATCAATTGTTAGCTATGGCTAAGCATTGGATGTCCGCGAGACGAAATCCCGCCCCGTAAAGTTGTGATTGTCCTCGAATATTTTAGGTGTCTGACTAAATCCGTGTAAATCCGTGTAAATCTGCGTCCTAAATTAAATAGGCAGAACTTA